>JBCCNE010000177.1:0-8526 GCA_039026015.1 Cyanobacteria bacterium P01_C01_bin.70
ATCCGCACCCAAATTGAAATCAATGCCCCCCGTGCCGTGGTCTGGAAAGCGCTGATGCGTAAAGAGGAATGGCGACGATGGAATACTTATTTGTTCGACGGTGATCCGGCTTTGATGATGCAGCAAGGACAAGAGATTTTTCTATCTGTCCGACGATTAGAAGACGATGAATTCACCGATTTTGAGCCCGTAATTACCCTAGTGCAGCCCCAGGTTTGTCTACGATGGATGGCGAAAATGCCTGGTTTCAGGAGCGAGCACTCTTTTGAAATGCAGGATCTCAGTCCCACTCGGACGCTCTACACTCACCAGGAACGGTTTAAGGGAGTCCTTGCCACGATATTCTTGCCGTTTATTCGCCACGATGAAAAACAGGGGATGAAGCGAATGGCGCGGCAGCTTAAACGCTACGTTGAGCATCGAGAATATCGCCAGTATCGCCGCGAAAAGCGCGATCGCTCCTATCGCTCTTAACCTGCCTATGACATCAGGTTCGCCGCATCGCCGCAGCTCACATAACGAACCAGGACAGCAGAATGCTGCCCCGCAAGCTAAAAAGCTGAATTAAGCGATGAATTAGCCGATTCGCAGCAGTTCTACATCAAAAAGCAGCGTCGCATTGGGAGGAATCACACCCCCTGCTCCTCGTGAGCCATAGCCCAACTCAGGAGGAATGGTCAGTTTGCGCTGGCCACCCACACGCATAGTGGCAACCCCTTCATCCCACCCTTTGATGACTTGACCTACTCCAATAGTGAAAGAAAAGGGACGGTTGCGATCGCGTGAGCTATCGAATTTTGTGCCGTTTTCCAAAGTGCCAGTGTAATGTACGGTGACCCGCTGGCCCTTTTGAGGCATGGCACCCGTGCCTTCAACCACTTCTTCGTACTGCAATCCCGAATCCGTCGTCACCATATTGTTTTCAGAGGGTTCTTCTGTCATCGTCTCTGCCTCGACCGCTGCTTCTTCAACTACATCGTCTGCCGCTTGGGCAACTTGCGTTTCAGCCGCGACAGCCGTTTCAGTTTCGCTCAGGTTCGCGGCGATCGCTTCACCCTTCGCCCCAGTGAACTGAGCCACCACTAGCACCACGCAAAATACCGCCAGCACGGCCAAGCTAATTAGGATATCTCGCACAAAGCCTCCCCCAAAACACATACAGCAACAGTGATCATACTACCGAGATTTGTGGCCCGTTTGAGACCTGCTGTGGATTAATGATTGGCTAGGAAAAATTAATGAACGCGATATATCTTGTCTATGACCATGCAGAGTTAACAATTCAGAGTGCGGAGTGCAGAGTGCAGAGTACGAAATGCGGAAAACCAACTCGTATCTACTTGTCTACCCTTCACCTATTTCATCCGCCTCACTGACTTTTCGCTCACTTCACTTGCTCATTCACTCAGCGATCCTCATCCCCAAAGCCTTCTGGGCAGGTTCTGCCAACCTGTCTTGCTGCTACCGCCACAGCTTATTTTCCAAGTCGCGTACCTGCCGTTCTAGGCGATCAAGGCGGCCCCGCAACTCATCCATCTCTGCCTGTCGGGGCACGCCTAAGTCTTGCAGCACGTTGCTCAACTGTCGCTGAATCTGTTCGTCAAACTTAGCTGACTCTCCCGAAAACTGCGCCATGAAATCATCGACAAAGCGACTTGCCTGCTCTGGGTTGATGCGTCCTTCGCGTACCCATTCATCACTCACCTGCCGCAGCCGCTCGGCCACCAATGAGGTGGTACCAATGCCAATCATTAATATTTGCCGCAGCAAGTTATTAGTATCCATGTCGCCTCCGGGAGCGGGTTAAGTAACCCAGCGTACCGCTCCATTGTGGCAAAGAATCGCCCCCTGCCTTGGCGGAACAACCGAACCCCGCAGACTACTCTTATCGGCAGAGTGTGCAGCAGCTCAGTTGACAGTAAAGTGAGGATGTTTACTAAGTAGCAGAAGCTACCCCTAAATTTTTGAAGGCGTGAGGGAGAGTATGGTCATTGAATGGCTCAAAATCAGGATGTCTGCCGATCAGCGGGAACGCTATATTCGCCTTGATAATGAAATATGGACGGCTGGTCTTAGACGATATCCTGGTTTTATCTCTAAAGAAACCTGGATCGCGCCTGACGATCCCGAAGTCGTTATTTTTGTTATCCGTTGGGAAACTCGCGAGCAGTGGTTTTCTATTCCAGAAGACGAGCTAACCGCTATCAGTAATCGCTTTGATGAGGCCTTCGGGTTTGAACACACAATGGAAGAATCGAAAGAATATCAGGTGCGGCGTTTTCCCGTCACGGCCGAGTCTACACGCTAGGATGCGATTGGGCCTTCAAGAATCGAACTATGCCGCTGTGTCCCCGTTGTGAATATCAGGTAAAACCGACTGACTTGGTGTGCGGCCGATGTAGTCTGCAGCTCAAAGCCCACGGCCATCCCAGCATTGAGCTATATCGCACCACTACAGGGGAGGTGCTCTGTCCGACCTGTGCCTACGATGCCGACGACACCTGTACGTTTCCGCAGCGCCCTGGCGCAAAAACGTGTACCCTCTATCAATCCATTACGGCTGAAGCAGAGCGGGTAAGAGGAGCTGTGCGATCGCCTGCCACCCCTGCATCCTTGCCGCTTTTTTGGCGACGCTATCGGCTCTGGCTGATTTTCCTGGCAATTTTTGGTGTCAGTCTGCTGCTGACTGTCCTGTAGCCAGGAGGCAAAGCCGTCGGCACTGGGGCGAGTTGGGGGCGACCACGTTAATTTCATCGCGCTTTGCCGACTCGCTAGAGTGGCGGATTGGCGAGCGCTATGATACCCCAGCAAATCGAATTTTTAAGTAATCCTCTTCCATCTTGGCCCCGGCTGGATTGAGCGCTGCCAGCGCTTGGGGCAGCACGAGATTGCGACGGTGATTGCCAATGCGAATATTCAACTCATCGGCAGACTTGCTCAGCTCCACTTGGTTTTTAGGAATACCGGGCAGGTATAGTTCCAGGCTGTAGTCATTTCCCTGCTGCACCACCCGCAGCGTATTCTCCTTGTAAAACACCTCTGCTGGATCATCGTCGCTATACAACGTTTCTTTCAGCCGCTCTAGCGCCGCAATGCCGCACATCTCTTCCGAATAGAGCGGAATCTCTCGTACCGGCAGCGGACGGAAGTTTTCGTGAATCTCATGGCGATACTGCTGCTGCTGATCCTTCCAGCGCTGGAAAAACGGGTCTTGCACTGACTCGGGAATAATGCGGTTCGCAATCACCATGTCAGTACCCACGTTATAGAGACTGAGGTAAGCGTGAGCGCGCAGTGATTCTTTGATAACCATTTTTTCGGGATTTGTCACCAGGCGCACCGACGTGGTTGCCGTGTCGGTCAGCACCTTTTCCAACTCGACGAGTTGCTCATAAAACTCGTAGGGGGCATCCATCACCTCTTTAGTGGGCAGTGAAAATCCGGCTACGGGGCGAAACAGCGGCTCCACCAGCGGTCGCAGCGCTGCTGACACCGCCTCAAACGGTTTATAGAAGCGCCGCATATACCAACCGGCCACCTCTGGCAGACTGAGTAAACGGAGTGCCGTGCCGGTCGGTGCTGAGTCAATAATCAGCACGTCATATTCGCCTTCGTCATAATGGCGCTTCATGCGTACCAGGCTAAAGATTTCATCCATGCCGGGAAGAATGGCCAGTTCCTCCGCTTCTACGCCTTCTAGGCCGCGGGCCTGCAGCACCTCCGTGATGTAGCGTTTGACAGCGCCCCAATTCCCCTCTAATTCCAGTAGCGCATCCAGTTCAGCGCCCCACAAATTTGGACGCACCGGGCGTGGCGTATGCTCCAGCTCCATATCAAAGCTGTCGGCCAGAGAGTGAGCCGGATCAGTGCTTAATACCAGAGTTTTATAGCCCAATTCGGCGCAACGTAAACCGGTCGCTGCGGCAACGGAGGTCTTACCAACTCCGCCTTTCCCGGTCATTAGAATTACGCGCATAGTCTCGTTGCCCCTACCTTTAGCCAAAAATGTAACAGTCTTAACTACTGTATCGGTTTTGACGATGTTTCGCCGGCGATATCCGGAGTTTGATGGGGGGAGAGATCTGGTGGCTCGCCCAGCGCAATCATGCTCGGACTCCAAGCCTCGACACTATAAATGACTCATCAAGG
Organism: Cyanobacteria bacterium P01_C01_bin.70; assembly: GCA_039026015.1. GTDB lineage: Bacteria > Cyanobacteriota > Cyanobacteriia > Phormidesmidales > Phormidesmidaceae > Halomicronema. The sequence goes on from JBCCNE010000177.1 coordinate 4,150, forward strand.
ACTGTCTGCGGTTGGGGCTAACTCAGTGTCTGAATCAATCTTCCCTGACGCGATCGCATTACTGTCAACGATGAAAAGAATGAAGGCGTCGTCAGCGTAGCGACACAGCAAATGCAGCATTATTTTCAAGCCAAGTGGTAAGGCTATCTCGATTTAGAAACTCAGAGCAGCGCTGCTGGTCACGGCTAATAAAGCTGGCATTTTCGACGTATTGAAATTATTGATGGCAGGATTTTGATGGCAAAGAGGATGCAAATCTTGCATCCTCTTTGCCGATTAGCGAGGACGTGGGCGATCGCCCTCTCCCGCTGCTTTAAGCTGCCACGCTAGCGGGTAAGTATCCCAACTCTTCGAGTTTAGCGACAATTTTATCGACGCTTTCGTCGAGGGTTTCTTGATGGGTTTCGCAATTGACTTCGGGATTCAACGGTGGCTCGTAAGGATCGTCAATGCCGGTAAACTGCTTGATTTCACCAGCGCGAGCTTTTTTGTAGAGCCCTTTGACGTCGCGCTCTTCACAGATTTTCAGAGGGGCACTGACGTAAACCTCGATAAAGTCGCCGATTTTTTCCCGCACTTCATCGCGCACGGTGCGATAGGGGGAAATGGCTGAAACCAGTACAACGACCCCGTTGCGGGTCAGCAGATGAGAGACGAAGCCAATGCGACGAATATTTGTGTCGCGGTCTTCTTTGCTGAAGCCGAGTCCCTTGGTCAAATTGGTGCGTACGATATCGCCGTCGAGCACTTCGAGCTGACATTGGCGATCGCGCAAACGCTGAGCCAGTGTCTCAGTAATTGTGCTTTTGCCGGCACCGCTTAACCCCGTTAACCAAACGGTTACGCCACGATGTTTCATGCTGTTACGGTCTCCTAACTGATACGAAAAATTCAATTGTTGAGAAGGGCTACACCGTCACTGATTCGTTTTAGTATGCCCACGCCCTATGAAAAAGTAAGCCGTCGATTTTAGTGAGAAAGTTCCTGGCCTACTATCAACACCCTTCTGATAAGACATCCATTGTTGAAGATCTACGCCGTTTTAGGAATGAATCAGACTAAGCCTGATTTGGGATGCGTCATCAACTAATGATAAAAACCTTGCGGAATTGACATTACCGCGCCGTCCCAACTTCCCAGGCGAGGGGCTGCAACCCTCGCTGCTGAAGCATCGGATAGCTAAATTGATAGACAGCCCATAAAGCGCGTCATCTAATGCGATTAGCCTTGCCAGATCAGCCTTGCCACGCTCGTGCCAACTTCTTAGGCTAAGGGCTGTAAACCCTGCTTAAGCAGCGTTGAGGAACTGAATAATGACAGACCCTAGTAGAATCGCATACTCTCGTTCAGCAGCGGCAATTGCGCCTAGCAGCGCCGTCACCATAGCCATCAAATACTGCTTGGATTCGCCAGATCTGCTATAGATGAAGCATGTTAACTTCTTTTAAGCTCCTTGGTGAGTTTGGTGTGCCATGTCTGCCAACGAACAGCGCATCTCCGTTTCACTCAGCAGTGTGGTGCTACTGGTGTTGTCAGTGCCGCTATTGGCTCTGCTGTGGCAGTTGCGCAGCCTGTTTTTGCTGCTGCTGATTGCCATCGTCCTGGCAGCGTCGATCTCTCCTGTGGTGGATTGGGCCGAGCGCTATCGGGTGCCCCGGTGGCTCGGGGTGGTGCTGACCTATCTGGCGATCGCTGCCATCATTGCTGGCGTGGCGCTATGGGTCGGGCCGACCATTGTTGAACAGATTCAGCGCTTGATTCGCCAGGTGCCAGTCTCCCTCCGACAAATTATCAACTACGCCGAAACCTGGGTGCTCTCTTTGAACAATGAGAGCCCTGACTTCGCTAGTGAATTAATCAACAAATTTATAGATGTGCAGGGCTTAACACGCTGGGTCATTCGCTCTAGTCAGCAGCTTTTGATCCGTTCCTATGGGCTGACAACCGGAATTTTGGGCGGCTTTTTTAGCGTGATTTTGGCCCTCTTCTTGTCCGGCTATATGCTGGCCGATAGCCGCACTCTAGTCAAAAACTTTGTGCGCCTGCTGCCCCAGCCCTGGGACGATCGCATAGCCGCCCAGGTCGGGCCGATGAGCAATCGCATGGGCGGCTATATTCGTGGTCGAGTACTGGTGTCGACTATTTTGGCGTTAGCCACAACCGTGAGCCTAAGCATTCTAGGCCTCCAAGACTTCGCCTTGGGCTTAGGGGCAATTTCTGGATTTACTAACCTGATTCCCTTTTTGGGGCCGATTTTGGGAGCGATTCCGGCGTTGGTGGCGGCGATTTCTCAAGGCGGGTGGACGGTGCTGTGGGTGCTGCTGCTCTACGTCATCATCCAAAACCTGGAAACCTATGTGCTCGATCCTCTGCTGGTGGGGACCTCCGTCGGTGTGCATCCCCTGTATCAGCTGCTGGCGGTGCTGGGTGGCACGCAAGTGCTGGGCATTATCGGTGCGCTAGTCGTCCCCCCCTGGATTGCCGGCGGCGCAGTGCTATTAGAAAATCTCTATCTGCGGCCCAAACTGATGGCCGAACGGCGGCGATCGCTTCCCGTCACGGCGGCTGTCGAAACGGCAGGCCCCCAGCGTCCGTCTTCCAGTCCGCTGATGGCGGATGGCTGATGGCGGGTTGACGAGTTCTGCTGGCCACAGGCAGGGCCCAACGCTTGGGCATTTCTGAACTCTGAATTCCGCATTCTCCCTGATTTAGAGTGCAATTGGGAAATTGCCGTTAAAAAGCCCCTATGGGAGGTGGTAATCCTGAGAGGATGTGCCAATATAGGGAGCTATATTTGCCTGGGAGAGTCTTGATTCAAGGGCGGCGATAGGGATGCCCATGCCTTAACCGTGATTGGCAGCCCGTTCGCCGGGGTCCGCCTTAACCAGAGAATTGACTACTCTTTACCTTTGACTGATTTGCTGTTCGTTGTGGTGAGCCAATGTCTGGGATAAAAACGCTTCAACGGTGGGGACTGGCCGCTTTGCTGCTAACGCTGGGAGGATGGGCACCGCCGTCTGCCACGGCGGATGAGTTTCCCCCGTGTGCGCCGCCGAGTGCCAGTGAATATCTGCTGCTGGTGCAGGGCGAAACGGTCAGTGCTCGCGATCGCATTCAAAACCTTTTGCCCACCACCACTATTGTGAGCGTCTGCCGCTATTTAGATGATGTGGTCGTACGGGCGGGCGGGTTTACCAGCTTAGAAAATGCCAACGCTTGGGCGCAATATTTAACGGAAGTCGAAGGCGCGCAGGCCTTTGTGGCCCGCCCGGCGGCTCCCGGCGAGGTGTCCCCCAGCGAGCCCATTGCCGCTGAAGCCGTGGTGCCCGAGCCTACCCCCACCCCCGCTGAGCCCGCTCCAGCTACCCCCGAGAATCCGACCGCAGCGGAACCGACGCCCGCGATTGCAGTGGAATATGCTCCCAAGCTGCTGGGCGAAGGCTATGCGGTCTTGGTGGACTACGGCAATGATCCCGATATTGCTAAGCAGCTACAGCAGGCGCTAAATCAGCCGGTGGGCTTGGCTATTTATGAGCAGCGTCCGTTTTTGCTGGCGACGCAGAGCCCCGATCCGCAGGCGGCGGCTCAAGTGTTGCAAACCCTCAGCAACAGTCGTTTTGGAGCGTTTATTGTCGATAGCAGTGAGGTGGTGTTGCTGTCGGCGACGGTGGCCACCCCCTAATCACGCCAGCCCGGGCAGGCCTTCAAGAGTGCCGCTGCCGGCGATAACTTCGCCAATGGCATAGGCGGCAATGTCGTGTGCTTGAAAATGGGTGATCGCCGACTCGGCCTGTTCGGGTGGCACAATCACCACAAAGCCAATGCCCATATTAAAGGTATTGAACATTGCCTCCGAGGACACCTCACCCGCTGTTGCCAACCAGTCGAATATAGGCGGCACTGGCCAGCTATCTGGGAGCAGTGCAATGGTGTGGCGCCTGCTGAGACAGCGGGGCAGGTTTTCGGGCAGGCCGCCGCCGGTAATGTGGGCCATGCCGTGAATAGCGATGCTGGCCTGTGTTGCCGCCAGGACGGGCGTAACGTAGATCTGGGTCGGCGTCAGCAGCACCTCGGCGAGGGACTGTCCGCCCAGGGCCTCGGGACGCTCGTTCCAGTCGTAGCCGGCTAAGGGGCGATCGTCACGGGGCGCCGCCGCAATAATATTGCGCACCAGACTGTAGCCATTACTGTGAATGCCCCGACTCGCTAGACCAATCACTGCATCACCAGTCGCAATTTGGGAACCATCCAAAATTTGTGTTTTTTCAACAATGCCGACGCAAAAACCGGCGACGTCATATTCTCCAGGGCCATAGAAACCTGGCATCTCCGCTGTTTCTCCCCCAATTAATGCGCATCCCGCCGCCCGGCACCCCG
>JBCCNE010000178.1:0-8520 GCA_039026015.1 Cyanobacteria bacterium P01_C01_bin.70
AACAATCATGGCCTTGGCCAACTCATCCAGCACCTCGTATCCGGTCGAATCAACTATCTCTGGCCCCCGCATAAAATTGCCGCTAGCATCTAACACGACGGCAAGCAGTCCCACCTCTGGTGATCGGTCAAGACAGTGGTTATCGAGAGCATAGGGCAGCACTAGCGGGTCAACATTCTCCGGCAAAACCTGTCCGTTAACGACCCATTTAGAAGATTCTAGATAAGCGTCTGATTCTTTAAGGGTCTTGCGCCCGTCGTATTGGTAGGCCGTGACGTCTTGCAGACGCTCTTCTAAAGTCGGCGGCGACTGCGATTCGGGAGTCGTGAGATCTCCTGTGCCTTCGTCGATGGGCGGTTCCGTGGAGGGCGCCGTTTCCGCATCGGGGCGTGGTGACTCAGGCGGCGGCGATTCAGCAACTGGTGGGGGCTCGACTAAGGCTGTTGGGTCAGACGGGGACTCAGAAGCCACTTGGGGGGGCTCGGTAGCTGCTTCTGCTGGCGTTACTGCTTCTGCGTCGGCTGGGGCCGTTGGCTGCTCGGCGGGCAAGATGGCCACATCAATAACCGATTCCCCCTGTGGCTCTGAGGGCAATTCCGGCGGCTCAGCAACTTCTTCTGTGGTCGGCCAGGGCAAGCCCAACACGAGGACATGAGCCAGCAGAGACGCGATCGTCAGCGCGGTAAATGCGCCCGATCGCGACAGTCGATAAAAGCGATGGTGAGACGGCCTGTCAGTAAGTTTCAAACGGATTGTCCAGACTTCAACAGGAGGTCGATCGCGTCAACAATAAAGACCAGATTTCCCATATGACCTCTCCTAAGATAGCGAGACCATCAGCAGGACGATCGCATTCCAGACAGTTTGCTCAGTGACTACGACCAAAACGTAACTCGCAAAGCGATCGCCGGGAACTGCTATTAGACTGGCAGTGGTCTGTCTACGAGCCCAGCTGCAGATAACGGTATGAAACGACGCGAAGACTTCACGATCCTGATTGCGGGCTTGGCCTTGACTCTGGCGGCTGTGGTCACGATTGCCCTAGAAGCTCAGCTATCCTCCGTCACCGTTACCCCAGGAGACACTGCGATGCGCCGCTTACTGACCGCTCCCTTTTTGCAACTGCCGACTCGCGATGCGGTGCGAGTCGTCTGGTTTACCGAGTTTGCCGGTCAGCAGCATGCCGTTCTTTACAGCCGCCAGCCAGGCGACGACCTGACCCGTCAGAATCGACAGCGAATACCGGCCACAACCCAGCTACTGAAGCGCCTGCGCGAAGATAGTGCCTCTAACTTGCCAAACAATGACGCGCCAGAGTTGCCCACACCGCGCCTAATCTGGCGACACGAAGCTGAAGTGACTGGGCTGCAGCCCGGACAGCGGCTGCCCTATCAAGTGGAAAGCGTTACCGATGAGGGCAGCGTCATCACGAGTGACGTATTTTCGCTCACTGCTGCCCCCGCGCCGGAGACCCCGCTGCAAATCCTGTTGACTTCGGATCATCAGTCGAAGCCGATGACGGCAGCCAATCTCCAAAAAGTGGAGGAAACCATCGGCCTAGTGGATGCAATCTTTATGGCTGGAGATTTGGTAAATGTGCCGGATCGCGCCTCTGAGTGGTTTGACGATGCCGCCGGAGCGGCGTTTTTCCCTGCCCTGCAGGGACGAGCCGATTACACGCTGACGAATGGTGGCGCCCCTCAGCGCTATCGGGGTGGCGCTTTTTTGCAAACGGCACCGTTATTTCCGGCGATCGGCAACCATGAAGTGATGGGCCGCTTTTCGACCACGGTGCCTCTGAACGATCAGTTTAACGATCCGGTACCTCGGCCAGCGGCGACAGCAGCATATGAAGCTCAGCCAGCGTTATTCAATCCCCAGGAAGACGTGGCGATTCGTCAGCAATGGATTGTGGATCAGTCGTTTAATACGGATACCTACGACGAGTTGTTTACGCTGCCGACGAGTGCGGTGCCTGGGAGCGATCGCCCCACCAGCCATTTCTACGCCACCACCTTTGGCGATATTCGTCTCGTATCGCTGTTTGTCACCAATGTCTGGCGGCTGCCTGCGGTGACCCCAAATACCCGCGGCCGATTTCAGGAAAGCCTGTCCGATTTAGCTAAACCGATTGCGTGGGGACACGGGCAACATATTTTTGAACCCATTAGCGAGGGCAGTCCGCAATACCAGTGGCTCCAGGCCGAGCTCGCCAGCGACGACTTCCAACAGGCCCGCTACAAAATTGTCATGCTGCATCATCCGCCCCACAGCCTGGGAGACAATATCGTGCCGCCATTTACCGATCCGGTCACTCTGTACGATCGCCGCCCGGACGGCAGCCTGCAGGCGGTCCGGTATGAATACCCCATTCGCGACGACTACATCATTCGGGACTTGGTACCTCTACTGGAAACGGCGGGCGTTGACTTGGTATTTTACGGCCACTCCCACCTGTGGAACCGCTTTGTCAGCCCCTCGGGCATGCACTTTTTAGAAACGTCAAATGTCGGCAATACCTATGGGGCGTTTTGGCAAACGGAGACTCGGCAAACGCCGCCATCTGAAGCTGACGACATTTTCAGCGGCTATCAGCAAGCCTATTATGCAGCGCAGGGCGATCCCAATGGCCTGGAGCCGGTAGTGCCGACGATCGCCCCCCTGATCGACGAGCAGGGCCATCCGCAGCCTTATCTCGCCAGCGGTGAAATTACCGCCTTCAGCATTTTTGCAACCGACACGGGCACCGTTAGCAGCTATTACTTTGATACCCGTCAGCCTAACTCTGACGTGGTTAAGTTTGACGAATTCACCCTAGGCCGCAATGGGTGATGCGGTGATGGGGGGGTGGAAGCGTCGGGAAAGTGAGTGATGGAGGGATGGGGTGGCAAAGTAGGGGACAGGGAACAGATAGCAGGTAACCAAGAACCAGGAACCAGGAACTTAAGAAAGAAGAACCGAGAACCAAGAACTCCTTTTTCTGCACTCCGCCCTCTATAGAGCTCTGCCATTCCCGCAGGGTACTCTGAACTCCACAACTCTACAAGATTCAAGTGAGCAGGGCTGAGCGGCAGCTCAGGAAGAACAAAGTGAAGATGCTGAGACTGCCCACTGCAAACATAGCCGATCGCATAATCGGGACGTCTAAGATATAAAAGACGCTATATAGGAGACGCGCGACGACATAGGCGATCGCGGCTCCTAAGGCAATCTCAGAGGTTTGACCAGTGACATAGGCCATCAGCGCGGCCGGGGCAAACAGCGTCAGAGACTCAAAGGCATTTTGGTGTGCCCAGTTGGCACGCTGCGCATAAGGCGGCATTTTGTCCACCATTTTGCGGGGGGCTGACGTGTCATAGCCGATTTGTAGGCGAGCGACTCCGACAACCATAAACGGGGCGTAAACTAGCACCGCCGCGCACACAATACAAACCAGCAGCGTTCCTGGCATTGGCAATTGAGTCAGCAGATCCATAATCGCGCTTCCTAATCTCTTTAGAAGTGATTGACAAATTCTGTGAACGTCAGTGATGTCAAAGACATCACACTTTTATTTCAGTTTGGCAGAAAACTGCTCAAATTCTTGCTCAGCAATAATCTTGGGACCTTGAAAGATGCCCGTTGTAAATTAGCGTAAATTAGCTGTCAGTCAGGCTTGGACTAATCGAAATAAAACAGCGTGACGATCTTGCGCTGATCTTCGGCGTCTTCACAGGTCCGCAGCAGAGTGTGACTGTCGTGAAACGCAAAGCAAATTAGCTGTTGGCAGCGCGAAATAATTTCTTGGTTGCAAATGGCACTTGCTTCTGCCAGAGACAGCGAATCATTCCCTGAGTTTTCGACTAGGTGCATCACCTGATTGAGTTGATCCCGCGATTCGCGAGGCTGCTTTGAAAGGCTCTGAGGCAGGATCACCGTCAGCATATTCGGATCTCCTTGTAGTGCCCCGCGAATTGCGGCTGAATTGGTGCCGGTCGCGCCCGAGGTCAGAATGCGGTTACCGCCCATGACTAGAGCATAAGTCATCAGCTCAATGATCTGCTGATGGGTAATCGGCACGTGTCGGGAGCCTAAAATCGCAATGCGTTTAGATCCCGATTGCTGAATGGTCGCCAACTCTTGCAGAAATATGTCAACCTTAGGCGATTCCAAGGGGGCATCAATGGACTGACTCAACGGAGATACACGAAATAAATGAACCCGCTCATTGTACCAGTCGTGGGAAAAAAGTCAGCTTTAGGGGGAATTTATCCGCCACCGACAAGACCGTTTTAGAAAGTAGCCGATAGCAGGTAACAAATAGTAAATGCATCCCTGTTTGTTGCCCGTTAACCAATTAATTATTCAAATTATTGCCTAACGTTGATCTTGGCGCTTTTTGAGATATCTGCTGTGGCGTTCCTAAAGCTAGGAACCATCCTCATTTAGCTACCCCAGGCTTCGGTAGTCAGGGTTTCAGCCCCTAGCCTAAGAAGTTGGGACGGGCACGACAATGCTGAATTCACCAGGTTTCTAGCCATAATTGATGACGCGCCCTGGTGAGGTGTAGAGATGACTGGAAGTCCTCGTTTATGGATGAGTTGGGGGACTTCACCAGGCAAAGAATGCTGCATGAGTTCAGCTGTTAAGGAGCGATCGCGGGCATTTCCACGCCCAGCAGGGTCAGCAGGCGCTCAATGTGCAGCTGTGCCGCCAAGTATTCTTTAATCAGAGGCACTTTGTCAGGATTATTGAGGGGTAAGCGCCCAAACAGCATATCGATGCGCTCAACGGTGGTCAGCGTATCCGTGGCGACCGAGAGCACCGGCACTTCTTTGTCTTTCGCTAGCGCCAGCACGTCTTTGCTGGGAGCAATTTGCCCCGTCAGCACCAGACAGTGAGTGGACGTTTCTAGAGCCGCGATTTGCAGGTCGCGGCGATCGCCCCCGGTGACAATGGCTTGATGATTACCTTGACCAAAAAATCGCAGCGCCGCGTTAACGTTCATCGCCCCAATCTTGAGACTCTCGACCACCAAATCTAGATGGTCAGCGCAGCACAGCACCTCGGCGTTTAAGTAGCGCACCAGTTCAGAAACGCGAATCCCCTGCAAAAAGGGCTGAACCGGCAATATTCCTAAAACTGAAATACCCAACTGCTCAAGGTAGGGAGCGACGGTTTTTTGCGTGGTTAACCTATCGGCCTCGCTCACGCCATTCAAAACGACTCCTAAAAGGGCTGAGCCCAGACGTTTTTGGGCTGACACCAACTGATCAATCATGCCTAAAGTGTTGGTATGGAGCACCAACAGCACTTTAGCGTCCAGGGCGACCGCCATTTCCGGCAGCGACAAGTTGAAGAGTGCCCCTTGTTCCAGGGTCGTCGGACCTTCTAATAGGACAATATCACCGTCTAGTTCCTGACAATAGGTCTGCAAAGTGTCGCTTAATGAAGCAACTGACTCCTGCTGCAAACGCTCTATCCAAGCTTTGCTGTTGAGCGACAGCAAATTGGGAGCCTGTTGCTCAGGCTTGAGACCTAATGTAGCCGGAATAAACGTTAAATCACCGTCATTGTCATCCAGCCCATCGCCAAAAGTGCTGACCGATGCCAAAGGCTTACCCCAGGCGACTTTAAGCCCCATCGTCTGTAGCTGGCTAGCGATCGCGATAGAAAGAGTTGACTTACCGCTACAGGGAGCGGTCGCGCCAATGATCAAATGCTTAGCGATGTTGGGCACTCCTCTCGCTCCTTGCTAATGTATACATATTTGGACTGCCCTACTTATTCTGCCATCACGTTGCCGAGTGCAACAGTGCAGCCCTAATCATCTAAGCGTAAAAGCTTACGATAAAAAGACCGGGAAAAATCCGCTGGTTTTTTATGACGCAAAGCCACAACGACATCAAATAGGAAGTCGATGTATTCGAATGTAGCCATAGTTACTTCATAGCTTAGATCGACGTCGTCATCGAACTGCATGCGACAGCGCGTCAGGTCGGCGGGTAGCGTCGATACGTTCCAGGTCGCCAAAAATGGAATGCTTTCCCCTTCTTCGATGGCGCGTTCGCCCTCTAGGTTGCCTCGTTTGTAGAGTCCGATTGCATACGGCAGAGCGTTGCGCTTATTGCCCTGATAGTAAGGCAGATAAACCCCAATTTCGGCTTTGTTGACCGGTTTGATCTCTTCAAAAGTCATTGACATGGCGTCTAGATAGGTGCGAGCGACTAAATTATTCAGTAGAAGTTGATGGCAATCGGAGCTTCAGTAAGACATGGCCACGGTTCTCTAGGGCTGACCACGTGTTCTCAGTGATACCACAACAATTTGATCTGCCAATAGTGCGAATCCATTTCCGATCCCCTGAGCCGTTAGGATGAAAGGGACGGTACGCGATCCATTCGCGATCGCTTAAGGCCAATTTGGTGAGTCATAAAGGTTCTCTGATGGCAAGTCAGCCAACTGCTGAACGGCAAACGGCTGCCTTTACCTCCTACAAAGAACGACTTTAAATGTCTCGCCGTATAGCTTTGAGAATACCCAGGTTTATCTCAGAGGCATCAAAGGGTGAACTGATGTCGCCACTTGGGCATTTCTAAACAATCGTGCACTCTAGGCAATCAGCGGAGGTCGGAATTAAAGATATGTTTGACGGTGCGAAGGGCAATTCGGTTAATCTGTCTCCCTTGGCAGCTGATGATTTTGATCGCTATGAGCGGCGGCGCCTGAAAGCAGTAATTGCCCTGGCCGGCATCTGGTCATTGACGGCAGTTCTGCATTTGAGTCCATGGGGTCAGTGGGGAGTCTATGGCTTTGCCGTCATCCTGGGTCTATATCTTTTGTGGCTGTTATGGTCTCCGTCCGCCCCCGCTCCCGAGGCGTTGCCCAGTTGGCAAGATACTTCCGCCACGGAGCGTCAGACCACCGATTTGGCTCAGTGGCCTACCGTATCAATCCTAGTGGCGGCCAAAAATGAGGTGCGGGTGATTGAACGCCTAACCCATTCGCTGATGGCGATCGACTATCCGCAAACCCGATTTGACGTTTGGCTAATTGATGACAACAGCACCGATGGCACCAGTCAACTGATGGATCGCTTGGCCCAGCAGCATGAGAATCTGCAGGTTGTGCATCGGGGGGAAGCCGCTACGGGCGGCAAGTCAGGCGCTTTAAACCAAGTTTGGCCCATTACTAGCGGCTCGATTTTATTGGTGTTTGACGCGGATGCCCAGATTGCTCCCGACTGTTTGCGGCGGGCGATGCCTCTATTTCAACCAGAACAGGTGGGAGCGGTGCAGTTGCGTAAGGCGATCGCCAATAGCAGCCACAACTTTTGGACGCGGGGACAAGTAGCGGAGATGGCTTTTGACGCTTACTGCCAGCTTAAGCGGATTACAGTTGATGGCATTGGCGAACTGCGCGGTAATGGTCAATTTGTCCGGCGCACTGCCCTAGAGCAGTGTGGCGGCTGGAATGAAGAGACGATTACCGATGACCTCGATCTAACGCTGAAGCTGCACATTAACGGCTGGGACGTGCCGCTGATGATAACGCCCTGTGTGCGAGAAGAGGGCGTAACGGGGGTGCTGGCGCTGTGGCATCAGCGCAATCGCTGGGCTGAAGGCGGCTATCAGCGCTATCTGGACTATTGGCGCCTACTGACTCCCCGCAGATTGGGCTGGGTAAAGGGGCTCGATTTGGTCGTTTTTTGGATAATTCAATACGGGCTGCCCACAGCGGCGCTGCCCGATTTGCTGTTGGCGATCGCCCGCGATCGCTCACCCATGCTGTTTCCCCTATCGACGACTGCCACCCTCTTTGCCGCCATTGGCATGGCCCAGGGACTCCGTCAAACCCAAAGCGCCTCAGCCTTTTCAATTTTGGTGCAGACAATTCGCGGCATGGTTTATATGACCCACTGGATTGCGATCGTGGCGACTGTGACCTTCCGCATGGCAATTCGTCCGAAGCAATTAAAGTGGGTCAAAACCCAACATGGCGATGACCCAGAAGGTCCCGTCATTGAGGCCAGTGTGTCTTCACGCAGCTAGAGCGTGTTATCAATTAATGTCAGAAACCTTATGAGATAAGCACTATCACGCCCGCCCTAATTTCATTACCTAAGGGCTAAAACCCTGGCTATCAAAGCATTGGCAATCTAAATGATGACCGCTCCTGGCGTCAGGTCAGAGATCCCGTCTCTTGGCCATGGTGTGGTTATATTGATGACCTCGACAGCGTCGGACTCCTGTCGAAAGCTGAGAGGTCAGGATGTTTGGGAAGGGTTATTCTCCCGCAATTGACATCGATTTTAGAGATGAAGCCCCCATCGATAATTCCGGTGTTGCAGCAGCTCCTTCATCTACCGGATTGCGAGCTTGAATCAAGGCAATGGCTCGACTAACCTGCTCGGGAAAAATCACTACCAGCGCGTCTTTGGGAGCACTATCCAGGGCCGACTCGATCGCGGTCATCTCGTCTAGTTCCACTCGATGGGACACCAGCGCTTCACCAGCCTGCTGAATGCCCTGAACCACCAGC
>JBCCNE010000179.1:0-8477 GCA_039026015.1 Cyanobacteria bacterium P01_C01_bin.70
ACTCGATGGTTGCCCTTGGTCACAGGACGCGATCGCTGGGCCATCCATGCCGCCACGAGGGCGATCGCCATCGCTCCTCCATCGGTCAGCATATGCCCCGAATCGGCCCGCAGCGTCAGACTGTGGCTCAATTGACCGACCCACAGCTCGATGCCCGCAAAGAGGGTCACAGTTACCATCACTACCGCCAGCCAGTGCAGCTTAAGCTGCGGCCGCCAACAGGCTAAACAATGGGTTGGCAAACTTTTCATGTGGGTCAACGAACTTTTCACAACGGCAGCCATCATTCTATTCAAATCGGCTCTAAGAATACCCGAATAATTGGCTGATTAAACCGTTAGTGCCGTGTGGCTATCAAGTCAGACTCGTTGGTCGCCATCTAAGTTCCAGCCGCATATACGCAAACCAAGCCTAATTTTCCAGCTATCTGACCTCTGCTCGAATCACCAACTTTCTCCGATTATGAAGCCAGAAACCCCATGTCTCAGTTCTTACGTTCAATTACTTCCTTGCTTGGCGAGTTGTGCCCCTCCACTTGATTACACTGGCTTCAACTTAATTTTTTTCCCTCCTGTGCTTCAGAAAGCCACAGCGTAGCTTTCACCGTCAGCATGGGCAAAGTTGCCCCACTGATATCGATGCTTTGTAGGGCAGCCCCCTGTTTGAGGGCTCTGGGAAGTGTAGCGATTGCTGGTCAGTTCAACCATCCAGCTGCAGGATTTTCATAAATAGGCATAAATAGGGCTTAAGTGGAATGTTAAACTGGCATCTGCGTTCTAGTGGACTGCAGGTATCAATGCCTCAGCGAGTCTTATTTATTAGTAACGGCCACGGGGAAGATAATCATTCTGCCTATGTCATCCGCACTCTGCGGGAGCTAGCTCCCGAGCTCGACATTGCAGCAATTCCCATCGTCGGTGAAGGTAGCGCTTATCGTCGCTTAGGCGTCCCCATTTTGGGGCCTACTCAAGTGTTGCCCTCCGGCGGTTTCACCTATGTCAATCGTTGGTTACTGCTCAAAGATATTCGTGCTGGGCTACTGAGCTTAAGCTGGCGGCAAATCCAAACCATCCGCCATTACGGGCCACAGTTTGATCTCGTTCACGCTACCGGCGATTCCGTCGGCCAGACCTGCGCTTATTTAACCGGTCGCCCCTTTATTTCGTTTATTTCTTGCCTTTCCGCTCTATATGAGGGGCATTTGCAGACGGATTTTGTGATGCGATTTGTGGTGCGATCGCCTCGCTGTCGCGCCATTATCACTCGCGACCCCTATACGGCCAAAGATTTACAGCAGCAGGGATTCGATAAAGTTCACTACGGCGGCATTCCCTCCCTGGACTGGCTGACTCCCCAGGGGAAAGACCTACAGCTGCGCCCTGAGATGCCAATGGTGGCACTGCTACCCGGTTCGCGGATGCCCGAGGCTGTACGCAATTTTAAGCTGCAAATGCAGTTTGTGGTGGAAGCCGTGCGGCTAATGGGCGCGACGGTCCAGTTTCGGGCGGCCCTGGTGCCAGCACTCATGGAAGAATTGAGCACCATTGCCGCTGATTTGGGCTGGCACTACAACTCTGGTTGCTTGTCCTACCCACTGGCCGATGGCACAATCGCCGAAGTGCGCTGCTACGACGACGCTTTCAATGACATTGTCTGCCATACAACCCTGGTGATTGGGATGGCCGGTTTAGCGGTTGATCAGGCCGTTGCTCTAGGAAAACCGGTGATTCAGATTCCGGGCCAGGGGCCGCAGTTTAATTACGCCTTTGCCGAAGCCCAAGATCGTTTGCTAGGAATCTCTGCCCAAACCATTGGCACGGGGCCAGCGACTGCCGAAACGCTAGTGGCAGCGGCTCACTGCCTGCAAGCAACGCTGCCGAATACCGATTATCTCGCTGCCTGTGTGGATAATGGGCGCGATCGCCTGGGCACTCCCGGAGCCTCTAAACGCATTGCTCAGTTAATTCTTGATCATCTACAGCCCGACTCTCTAACAGTGCCGACTAACGCGCCCGCTGAGCAAGGAACCATTACCCCGTGATCGCCCCTGTCTGCCGACAGCGCTTCAGAACGCGCCATCGATTCCAAATCAGTCTTGGCACCGGCATGACCGCCCCTTTTCCGCTGACCTTATTAGGGGCAAGACTTTTACTTTTATTTGGGACTGTAGATCATGACTGCCTCTAGCTATCGGCAACTGATCCCGTTCATTCGCCCCCATGCCCGGCGATTTGCAATCGGCTTTGGCTGCATTTTGGGTTATGTGCTGTCGACCCTGGTGCTGCCCTATTTGGCTGGTCAGATTGCCCTCTACATCGGCCAGGGGAATATTCGAGGCATTGCCTATTGGCTAGGACTGGGAGCGATCGCGTTTCTCATCCGCAGCATCTTTCAATATTGGGAAAACATCATTATGATCCGCGCGTCGCTCGACGTCGCGCTGGATCTGCGGCAAGCCGTCTATGCTCACTTGCATCGCCTCGGGCTCGACTATTATGAACGCCACAAGACGGGTGATTTAAGCTATCGCCTGACGGAAGATATTGACCGCATCAGCGAAGTCCTGCACAAAATGTCGCAGCAGTTTATTTCCTGCGTGCTGCAGCTCATCGCCATTCCCCTCTACATGCTGTGGCTGAACTGGCAGCTCACCTTGGCTGGACTCGTAATTGCGCCGCTGATGGCTTGGCTAATTGGCGAATTTGGCAATCGTTTACTCCAGCTCTCGCGCAAAAGTCAAACTCAGATTTCTAGCCTCTCGGCACTGCTGACAGAAGTGTTTGGCAGTATGCGGCTAGTGCAGGCTTTTGCCGCTCAAGAGTTTGAGCAACAGCGGTTTAATGAAGAAGCTGTCCACAATCGCAATTTGCGCTATCGGGCTGAGCAGTTGAAAGCTTTACAATATCCCGTTGTGGGCTTTTTAGAAGCGATCGCCATCATGTTCCTGTTTTTCCTTGGCGGCTGGCAGATTGCCCAAGGCAACCTAACGCCGCAGGCCTTTGTTAGCTTTTTGGCGGCGATCGCGCTCCTGTTGCACCCCATCGATCTGGTCACCCAGCACTACAACGAGTTCAAGCAAACGGAAGCCTCCGTTGAGCGAGTGTTTGAGCTAATGGCCGTCGCTCCCACGCTGATTGAACAGCCCGATGCCCAGCCGCTGCCGGCCGTCACTGGCAAAGTGCAGTACAGCGACGTTTCCTTCGCCTATGAGCCTAACGAGCCGGTTTTGCAGCATCTTGACTTGTTAGTACATCCCGGCGAAGTGCTCGCCCTAGTCGGCACTTCTGGAGCGGGCAAAACGACGCTGATTAATTTGCTGATGCGCTTTTATGACCCGTTAGACGGTCAAGTCTTGATCGATGGCACTGATATTCGGTCAGTCACGATAGATAGCCTGCGTCGCCAAATTGGCATCGTTCCCCAGGACATCACGCTGTTTTCTGGAAACATTGCCCAGAACATTGCTTATGGCGAAATCAAGCCTGATTTCGAGCGCCTCGAGGCCTCCGCCAAGCTGGCAAATGCTCACACTTTCATCACGCAATTTTCCCAGGGATATCACACTTGGGTCGGTGAGCGGGGCGTAAATCTGTCAGGCGGGCAGCGGCAGCGCGTGGCGATCGCCCGCGCGCTCTATTTCGATCCCCGCATCCTGATTCTTGACGAAGCCACTTCGGCCCTCGACTCAGAGTCAGAAGCCCTGGTGCAAGAAGCCTTAGATCGCGCCATGGAAAACCGCACCGTCTTCGTTATTGCCCATCGCCTGAGCACCGTTCGCGCCGCCGATCGCATCATCTTCCTCGAAAAAGGCACTATTGTGGAATCTGGCACCCATGACGAGTTGCTGAAACATGGCCAACGCTATGCCCAGTTTTATGCCCAGCAGTTCAAAACTTAATCTTTTAGGGCAGCAAGCCAAAGGGGACAAACGCAAGATATCTCTGGCGAGTGTAGAGTCGCAAACTTAATACCTTTTATCATCGCTTAAATTCCTGCTAAGCATTGCTCTCAGGGCTTCTTCAAGATTGCCTGGGCAAATCGGCCCTCAAGAACGACCCATTAAGCTTGCCTACGGCTTTTGTTTGTCTGGCGAGGTCTACCAAGCTCCCAAAATAGGGCTTTAGGTCTTTTTGGGCCTCCTCACTGGCTTTAGAAACGCTGTCGGCAGGTGTAGGATGATCTCTTAAGTAGATAATGCAGTGAGTTTACGATTGAACTCTTTGACGATTTATACATCCCAGGGCAAGCAAGACTGCGTATCTTGGTACACATCGCATCATGCTTTAATCTTCGGTGAAATATTCAGTGAGATGCTCGGCCTTGAAAGTTAATTTTTCAACCCTTAATATCGTTACTTTTGCTGATTGCTATTTTATGAGATCGGGCTAAGTGGTCTTGTAGCAGCATCCGATATTAACCGAATCTTACATGTTTTCAGACCAGCGTTCTGGACGCTTATGTTGGTTAATAGCTCTCCATTGTGCTGTGGCAAATCGCTGCTTTGGGTCGTCGGCCTCAAGCCTAATTCTGAAAACTACGTTCCGGAACTTTAATAGCTTCCCTGGTATCCAACAGTATGTCTAAAATCCAACGCCGAGTTTTGATGATCGCCTGCTCGATTGTTCTAGGGCTGGGAATGGCATGGGCCTTGCCGTTCATGGCGCAGAATTCCTTGGCGCAGAATTCGATTGATGTCAGGGTTGAGCGATGGCTGCAGATTAATTCCGTATCAGGGGAAGTGCAGCACTTTACGGCAAACTCTCGTAATCCAGCTCAAGTGGGCGATCGCTTAATTAATGCTGGCGATGGCATCAAGACAGGGGCCAATTCCGCTTGCACGCTTGAGGTTGACATAAATGTTGGCACCATCACCCTCAGTGAAAACACTGAGTTAACCGTTCGCCAGCTAGACTACGCCCCTGATAACGGGCGCATTACCAAGCTTGCGGTCAATCAGGGCAATGTCATCCTCAATCTGCGGCGCTTTACTAATCGGGGCTCGGAGCTAGAGATTGAAACCCCGTCTGCAGTGAGTGGAGTCCGGGGCACTGAGTTTGGCCTCATCGTACATCCCGAAGATCAGCGCACCGCTGTGGCAACTCAACAGGGCGAAGTATTTGCCGCTGCTCAAGGACGCACTGTCGATGTGACGGCAGGGCTGCAAACGTTGGTCCGGGTTGGGGAGGAGCCGCTAGAGCCGATGCCGATTCCTGAACGGCCTAGGTTAGATTTTATGGTGGAGCAGGAAATTCGCGATAATCTACGCTATCTCGTGCTGGCTGGACGGATTAATCCCATTAATCAAGTCTATGTTGCAGATGAGCTGCAAGCAGTCACGGAAGCCGGAGACTTTCGCTATGAAGTGCTTGCTTATCACGGTGCAGGAGTTCAAGTCAGAGTCGTCACGCCACTAGGAGATGTGGAGATCTATGACATCTCCCTTTTTTAAGCGATTCTGGCAGTTGCTTCCAGGAATCGCTGCAGTTGCGACTACTGTAGTGCTCAGTCAGTCGGAGGCGATCGCTCCGTTAGAGAGTGCCGTCTATCGCGGTTTATTTCAACTTCGAGGCCCTCAGACGTGGGAAGAGCGCATCGTTTTAATCAAAATTGATGATGCAACGCTGGCGCAAATGGGGCAATTTCCCCTGCCGCGGGACTACTACACGCAGCTATTGGAGCAGCTATCGCGCTCACGCCCGGCAGTAATTGGCTTCAACATCTTATTTGTTGATGCGAGCCCCGCCGATACCCAGTTAGCCGATGCGATGACCAAAGTGAACAACGTGGTGTTGGCCTCAGCGGTGGACGCCCAGGGCTATCCGCTGGTGCCCCAGAAGCCATTGCATCGGGCAGCAGTCGCGATCGGTCATATTTTAGAAGACCCAACCAACGATGGCATGGTGTATCAAATCAGTCCCTGGGAGGCCCGTCAACAGGCCTTTGGCATTGCCATCGCCGACATTTACGGACAGCAACACTCAGCAGTCGATTTGCCCGATTTGGATCAAAGCTTTGGCATCAACTGGCCAGCCGCCCAAGCGGATTTAGCCCAATACTCTTTTGTAGAGGTGCTGTCGGGGCAGGTGCCCCCGGCCACCTTTAACGACAAAATCGTGCTCATTGGTTTGACAGCTACGGGAAGCGACCCTGTGGCCACCCCATTTGATTATGATCCGCCAGGGAATGGGACACTGCTGCATGCCGCAGTCATTGATAATGTGCTGCAGCAGCGATCGCTGCAGGCGATCGCCCTAGACAGCTGGTGGACTCTGCTGCTGCTAGCGACTCCAGTGATTAGCTATTGGTTATTTAGTCAGTCGTTTCGCTGGCAGCTTGCCATCACGCTGGGAGGACTGGGGGGCTGGAGCGGGTTAAGTCTGCTCCTGTTTTACAACATGTACTGGTTGCCGGTGGTGCCGCCTCTGATTTTGTGGAGCCTGATGGGCACTGGCACCATTCTAAGCCAGCAGTTTTTAGCCAATGTGACGCTGCAAAGTTTGCTCGACGATCTATGGCAGCAGTACTCACAAGATACGGGGTTGGCGCTCCGGATGCAGACGCCCCAGCACCCAGTGCCGGAAGAATTGGGACCAGAAGTTCGTAAGCTGATAGTCTTGGCGAATTCTTGGGGATGGGCTCAGGCAACTCAGACAGCGATCGCCCAAACCGTGCCGATTGGGTTATTGGCCGCCGATGATCATGACCAAGTTTGGTTTTGCAATTCTTTGGCGATGGAATGGCTGGCTATAGAAATTAAGCAGCCCCTCTCGTCGGCGCTTGTGCCCCAGTGGTTGGCGGCGGAAACCTGGCAGCGGACACTGAGCGAGCTCACCCAGCACAAGACTATATCCCCGATAGAATGCCAGCAGGGATATCAGTGGTTTGAACTCCGGTTTGAGCGACTAGAGAATTTAGAACAGCCAAATCCACTGCTGCGAGATGGCCGCCAGGGATTGTTGATGGTGATTGAAAATATTACTCATCGCAAAACTGTTGAGCTGCAGTTGCGATCGCTTAATCGTGGCCTCGAAAACGAAATTCGTCAGCGCACGGTTGAGCTGCAGACGGTAAATCTTAGTCTGCTAGAAGAAGTTCTCGAACGGCAGCAGGCGCAAGAGCAACTGGCATATCAGGCACTGCACGATGAATTAACTGGCCTGCCTAATCGCACTCAACTTAAAACTCAGCTTCAAAGATTGGTGCAGCGGTCAGATGAGAATCAGGAGAACCTGTTTGCCGTATTGTTTATTGACTGTGATCGTTTCAAACTGGTAAACGACTCTTTTGGTCATTTAGTGGGAGATAAGCTGCTTCAGGCGATCGCCCTGCGGCTCAGCCAGTCAGTCTCTCACCAAGACCTCGTTGCCCGATTCGGAGGGGACGAATTTGTTATTCTGCTCACCGATCTCAAACAGCCTCAGGCGGCCATCAATGTGGCTCAGCGCATTCGCCATCAGCTCCAAAAGCCATTTTTAATTGAACACCAAAAACTCTACACCGGCTGCAGCATCGGCATTGTCTTGAGCGGCGCTGACTACCAGCAGGCTGACGAAATGCTGAGAGATGCCGACACTGCCATGTACCGAGCCAAGCGCACGGGGATTGGGAAAGTCCTATTTAAACCGGAAATGCACTTTGCCGTGCGTTCCTCCTTGGAATTAGAGACTGACCTACGGCTCTCTCTACAGCAACAGGAACTGGTAGTGTATTATCAGCCCATATTTGACATTGATACCCAAACTATTGTGGGGTTCGAGGCGCTGCTGCGATGGCAACATCCTCGACAAGGGCTAGTCGGCCCCGACAAATTTATTCCCCTGGCGGAAGAAACCGGCATGATTATTCCCATTGGGCAATGGGTAATGCACGAAGCCTGTCAGCAGTTGCGTCACTGGCAAGACCGCTGCCTCGTGCATCCTGATGCTTTTATGAGTGTTAACTTGTCGGCCCAACAGTTTAATGAACATCGTCTGCTTAACCGCATCGACAAAGTTCTGCGCGAGACTCGACTAGATAGCTGTTATCTCAAGCTCGAAATTACTGAGAGCGCTATCATGGCTGATTCTGAAACAGCGGTCAATACGTTCAAAGCGCTAAAAGATCGCGATATCCGCTTGAGCATTGACGACTTTGGTACTGGCTATTCTTCGCTGAGCTACTTGCACTGTTTTCCAATTGATGTGCTTAAGGTCGATCGCTCTTTCATTCAGCGCATGAGCAAGGGGCAAAAACATCTCAGCCTGGTGCAGGCGATCAAAACGCTGTCCCATCACTTTAATATGACCATGATCGCCGAAGGTATCGAAACCCGTACTCAAATTGAACATTTACGCACTATGAAATGTAGCCTGGGGCAAGGCTATTTTTTCTGCCCGCCAATGGACAACCAATCTCTAGAAGCACACTGCCTCTGTCCTGTTCCAAAAACTAAGACTCGGTAAACTTGCCCCAAAATGGTGAAGGCGATCGCCTTCTTC
>JBCCNE010000180.1:0-8454 GCA_039026015.1 Cyanobacteria bacterium P01_C01_bin.70
CGATTGTCGAGATCGTACAGGCCAAAGCAGTGAGTACTTTCGATGGACGTTTTGACCGCTGCCAAACTGCGGCCCTTGGCCCAGTAGGAGTGGTTTGAGAGAAAGTCGTGAATGAGCGGGATATCGAGCTTGGCTTTATCGGTGGAAATTGTGTAGTCCATGTTGAAATCGTCGGTTGGCTTGCCGGGTTTTATCTGAGTCTTATGGCTCCCGGCTCCCGGCTTTTTCCTAGCAGGGGTGCCACAGTTCTCCAGTTCGCCCTCGACAGGGGGGAAGCAAACTTCCAGTCACCTAATCGAGCGATATTCCAGAACTAGAAATCGTTGCGTTCGTTTAGCTGGCAATGGACTGGTAAAAAGTTTTGACATCCTTGGGCGATCGCAGATGATAAACCGTCTTACCTGCCTGGGCTTGCGCTACATACTCCCGATATTTGGGCGTCAGTTTGGCATGGCAGAGCTTGACCGTGTAGTAGCTGTTCAGCGTTCCTTTGAGCAGTGGACTGTGCTCTGGCCAACCAGCAGGCGGCACCCAGGCACTCTGGAGAAATCGCTTTGTCACCCACCAGTAATGTCGCCATACGGGCATGTCGAGATATACCAGGGTATCGGCAGTGTCCAGGCGCTGCCATAGCGTATCGAGAGAACCGAAGCCATCGACGATCCACCGGTCTTGCTGCAATAGGGCATCATGGGCCGCTTTGAACTCGGTGGGGGGAAGCTCCACGCCGCCAGGTTGATACTGGATGGAATCGAGTGGCACCCAAGGCAGCCCCGTGATGTCTGCCAGGCGCTGGCTGAGGGTCGATTTGCCCCCGCCCGCATTGCCAAAGACCGCAACTTTTTTCATGGTTATTCCTCACAGGAAAAGATAAAGCAAGGGGCAAGGTCGCAATTTCTACAGGTTCAGCGCGGTTGTTAGTTAAGGGGGTGGGTTGAACCGAAAGGAGAAGGATGCCTCCAGCCAACTCCAGAATGAATAGCGCCAGCAAAAGCCCGGAAGGCAAACTACCTCTCAATGCGGCAATCACTCTGCCAAAAGGTTGACTCAGCCAGAAGACAGCAACCAAATTTTCGATCGCGGCATCTTCAATCCGAGCAGAGGCCAGGGCACACAATCACGCCTGGGCGATAAAGACACCGACATAGATAGCGTGAAACTCTCTGATCGCATTCTTTGATGGCAGGGTGTACTCCAAAGTCGTTGCCAGAGATTGGGGACTGAACACCGCCCATAGCGCAAAAAAGGCGAAGCTGCCACCCGTGGCGGCCAATAAGAGGCGGCTGAATTCAGCATAAATGATACATAATCCTCTTGATTTCCGAGCGAGAGCATCATGAAACAGCCTGGCAAAGCTGGCTGACAGCAGTGGTTAGGTCACGGTATCTTCCAGAATGATGGTGCGACCATTGATCAGTTCCGAGTCAACGGGCGGCTCAAATTTCCCTTCCATAAAATCGAACATAAAATCAGTGATTTCAAAGGAATATAGGGATGGATTTTTATCTGCATTGCGCTGTTTTACCCGCTGTTTGTGAACCGCGATCGCAGCTTGTAGATAATGAACTTCCGCATCCACATTTACGGTTTTGCTCAGCTCTTTAAAGCGATCGCGGTGGTTTTTGGTGGTGAAACCCAGATCGAGGATGACATTGCCATTGAGTTGCAAAATCTGCTCAGCCACCTCCCAAATTTGCTGATGACAGCGTTCGACTCGTTCTAAGATCCAGGCATAGTCGAGAGACTGCATATCTTGGGCAAACAGGGTTTGCATCCACGGATCAATGGAAAATCGAATAGCATCGATTTCTTTTGCTAAGGCCATAGAGTAGGTGGTTTTTCCGACCCCAACTGGGCCACAGGCTAAGATTACTTTCACCAAAAACTCCCTTGATTTAAGTGAATACGCTGGTTAGGTGATATCGTCTCTGACTACCGCCGGAGAAACGGAGCCGCCGTTATCGGGAAATGCCTTTTCTAAAAACTACCAACGGATGTGGGGAGCTGTAGTCCCCAGATGTGGAGATATGGGCTAATAGAGGCTACAGAAATTTTTATAAGGCGTCGCTCAATCAGAATCTCCCTACCGGGAATGCCGACAGCAACATATTTCCTGCAAATGGTTACCCAACTGGCTTAAGACCGACGACCCAGGTAACCATCTTGCAAATGGTTACCTGCTAGGCCTTAGGGTGCATCATCCATTAAACCCAGACGCCTTTCAGGTCAAGCATTCCCGCGCCCGCGCCAGTCACATAACTAAGAGCTATATCCGTTGTCCTGCAAGGATTTGAGCGCTAAATGATGACAGCTCCTAGTCGTTGCTTCAGAAGATCGAAGTCCACACCGTATGTTTGCAAGACATGCATCGCCAGGCCACCCCCCATTTCGCCTTCTTGCAAAATGCCGAGCAGTAGATGCTGCGGGGTAATCTGACCTTCTCCCTGCTGTTGCGCTTGCTTAGCAGCCAGTTTCAATACGCGGTAAGTGCGGGGGGTAAACGGAATTTCGGTGGGAATGTCAGTAGGTGGCACGGTCTGGTTGGCTAACCAGTCGCGAATCAGGGTTTCTGCGGTGGCAAAGTCCACGCCTTGTTCTCCCAGAGCTTGGGCTGCCACACTCGCTTCAACTGCGAGCAGTCCCAGCAGCAGACCTTCCGTACCCAAAAAGTTGAGCTGCAACTCGCGCATGGCTGCCTGCCCTTGAGTAAGCACCGCATACGTTTCTGGCGCTAAGCGACCCAGTGCAAAACCCACCAACTCTTCCCGCACCGACAACTCTTCCCGCATCGACAGCATCGCCACCGCTTTGAGAATGTATTCCATCGTTGGCCCATCTAGCCTGCCCCAGCTAGCCGCTTCGGCGCCTTCTTGTTGGTAAAGCCGCATCAGCGCTTCGTAGAACTGTAGGTCGCCACCAACGATGGAGAGAAGGCCCTCCCGCCACTGCCACGCCATTTGCTGTACCTCCGGATCGTTGAGGTCACGCCCCTCGGCTAGATACGATTGCACTTGGGTCAGGAACTGCTGTAATTTGGCCTGCTGGTCTTGATTGAGTCGACTTTCTAGTAAATCGTGCTGTTCTTGGGTCAAATATTGCTGGGTCATGGTAATTGTCTCCATTGTGGTAATCAGGTCTTCAACCGCAACGGACTGAGAAATTTGGAGCTGTTGGGCCAGCTGGCTGAGCTGGGTGAAGAGCGATCGCGACACTGCCATCTGCTCTTGCAGGCGTGCTAGATGCAGGTCAATCACTTGCGGCAAGGAGTATTCGGGATTTTCCAGGCACTCGCGAATTTCCTTGAGCGCAAAGCCCAACTGCCGCAGTGACA
Organism: Cyanobacteria bacterium P01_C01_bin.70; assembly: GCA_039026015.1. Lineage (GTDB taxonomy): Bacteria > Cyanobacteriota > Cyanobacteriia > Phormidesmidales > Phormidesmidaceae > Halomicronema. The sequence continues at coordinate 3,332 of JBCCNE010000180.1, forward strand.
ATATTTGCTGGAGTCGGGCAATATCTGCTTCGCTGTAGAGTCGATACTCCGCCTCAGTGCGGTGCGAAGGCACCAACAGGCCAATCTCGTCGTAGTACCGCAAGGTGCGGATTGACAGTCCGGTCTGTTTTGCCAATTCCCCAATTTGCAGCAGGTTAGACATAACGCCCTTCCGCTCCTATCCAAAAGTGTACGGTTGATGACTAGAGGCTAAGGGGTGACGTAACGTGAGACTCAAGCAGTTGGCCGGAATTTTTTGCTGGCTTCTTGGCAATATCTGTCTCGATTGCGACTAGGCGCAATGGCAACGGTAAACGCTAAATCTTGGCGTTTGGATAACAAGAGGTGGCCCACGATGACTCTGCTAGTTGAGTCAGAGAGTCAGAGAGTAGTCCCCAAGAATAAACCTGTCGATGCTGGTTTTGATGACAATGTTAGAGTTTCTCGGTAACTGACAAATATCACGCCGAAAGCCTACCGTGCCCAGCAGAAAATTCCACTTTCTAATGTTCCGGTTGAGCGGCTACCGATGACTTTCGCCATATCACCAACCAACTTTATCGAGTCCGCTCCAATCGGGTTGTTAGCTTGCTGGCAATGACACGATCTTTGCAAAACTCTTTGTAAATTCCGTTATGACTGGTGTGTTATTTAAGGTGCGGCGTTCTGGATTTTCAGCATCCCCAAACCATTTCTGAGAAATTGCCCCAACTGCATGTAACTCTAGTATACAGGCATCTACGAGTGCTGGCTCCCAACCTATTTCTGCTGCAAGATTACGAACTGAGATACCTTTATGCTCTGGAAGGATTTGTACTATTTTCACTAAAACTTGCAAAGCTGGTCGAGACAACAAGCGAACCATTTCAACATATTTGAAGCGTTCAGCTTCACTATTCTCCAACGTCGCGCCGTTAACAAATAGATTGGCAATGAAGTCAAGTTTGTCGACATATTCAGCATTTAACGCTGTAGCGATAACTTTCCTTGCAAAACGATTTCCGTCTTCGGTTTTATACCAATCTAAATTTCGCTCAACGTATTCTAAGCGTTCTAATATTTTCTGAATAAATTCCCTCTGTTGTTGTTCCTCAATAGACTCCCTATATTTCCTTAAACTTTCAATGAGGATGCCAACACCCGGCACTAGCTTCAAGGCTTCTATTCCTGCCTCAACACCCCCAGTTATCAAGGCTTCTTTCTTATCCGGCAACATTAACACACCTGCCATAACTGAACTTCACAGATAACATTACTGAATCGCCTTGACCCAAAACCGAAGCAGGCTAACTCGTAATTAGAGGGAAAGTTTCCACCTAAGATCCTGTTTTGGGCAGATAGGTGGAATCACGTCGGCCTAATACCCCGATATGGGTGATTAGGCTGACGCGTCCAGTATAATCACCCTCCCAAATGCTGAGAATTATCGAGGGGCGTTTGGGCGATCGCGCTTCATGGTTTCACCCCAATCGCCGCAATGCACATCCGCCAGTACCATAGTCAAACGACTCCACGGCCACCAGTCCGGCAGCTTGCAAGCATTCATCTACCTCGTAAGGAGCATATCCTCGGTTGTGCCAGCGCAGAGATAGAAGCACTTGACCAAGTCCTTTACGCGTCACGGAGCCGATCAGCGGGGCACCCGGTTTTAACGCGCACCATTTCCCGTAAGGATTCCATGGGGTCAGCCAAATGCTCCAACACATGGGCAAAGACGACCGCGTCAAATGATGCATCGGCAAACGGCAAGCGTCTGATATCACTCCGCCGCAAGTCGAGCGTGGCACAGCAAGGTGCCAAATTCTCTTGAGCATGGGCCAACATCGGGGCAGAAATATCCATGCCGACCAGATGAGCAGTACGAATCTCTAAAGTGTGCGCTAGGTCTTCATTAAGCTTGTTCTTATCGCCAAGCCTAAAAGATTAGAGGATGTTTAAGAAGGCCAGATTACGCCAGATGCTTTTGTATGAAATGAGGCATGGTAAAGATAGATATACGACTTGATAAGATTTTCTAGCTGATTTTCCTGTATTAGCCTCACTAAACCTGTTGTGAATTAGAGGATAATGCCCAGAGAGGAATCGAATCGAGTGGTTCCATGCTGAATTTCCAACGAGTCTTCAAGAATGATCGTCTCCTCCGGGCTCTGACTGGCCTCAACCGGAAAGCCTTTGAGGCACTGAAACCGGCCTTTACGCCAGCCCTGACCGAAGCGGAAGTATCCCATCGGCGTTCTTAACCGCGTCAACGGGCCGCTGGGGCGGGCCGCAAACCCCGATTAGCCCCGGTGGAGGCAAAGCTATTCTTTATCCTGTTCTACTTTAAGGTGTCCCCCACCTTTGATTTGGCCGGCCTGCTGTTTGACCTGGATCGCTAGCCAGCCAATCGCTGGAGGCATCGACTCCAACCGCTGTTGGAACAAGCTCTAGGGGAGAAACTGGCACTGCCGAAACGTCAACTCACGAGTCTCGAAGAGTTTGTCGCCGCCTTTCCAGCCGTCGAGCGGGTGATGCTCGATGGCACCGAGCGCCCGATTCAACGGGCGAAGGACAACGAGCAACAGAAAACCAATTATAGCGGTGCGCGGGTTAATCAAGTACATCTGGCATCCGCTGGCAAAAGTGTTGAGGTTTGAAACTGTACTGAATCAGAATGCACACCGCTATATTCAGGCAAGCAGCAGTGACATACTCGGAGCCACTGGGGCGCGGTGTCCCCCGACCGGCGCATTCTGGTGTTCAGTAAAGCCTATCCGGGCAAAGCGCACGACAAAGGTATCTTGAATACCGAGGGGTGGGCGGAATGGATTCCCGATAAAGTAAAAATTCAAGGCGATTCGGGCTTTCAAGGATTACAAACTGAGTATGTAAATGTGGAGATTCCGCACAAGAAGCCGAAAGGAAGAGAACTCACTGCTGAGCAAAAAGCGGACAATCGCGCTCTAGCCCAGGAACGGGTGGTAGTCGAGCATGCTTTTGGCGGCCTCAAACGCTACGAGATTGCGGCGCAGGTCTATCGCAATCGCAAAGAAGATTTCGATGATCGCTCCATGTTGACCGCCGCTAGACTCTAGAACTTTTACCTGATGGCGGCCTAAAGAGGTCAAACGGGAGGTAGAGGGCGTCTTGCTTTAGAGACTGCGCTAATTCACAACAACTCTAATATTCATCTTAGTCAAAACCGGCTATCCAACCTTCACCAACTGCTCGATTAGCGGCCGGAATCGAGTCAAGTCGTATCCGGCCTGGGCGGTGCGCTGCATCAGTTCATCAATCGAAGCATCGGTCTGCTTAGCCATTGCGATCGCCCACAGTAGCGAACTGCGAGTTCCTGACTTGCAGTGGGCCAGAATCGGCTCCGGATTTTCCTCAAGCGCCGCTTTAAATTGCGCCACCACCTCAGGAGTTAGCTCTGACATTTTGACGGGAATGTGAACGTAGTTAAGCCCGTGCTCTTGGGCAAGCTGTCGCGCGGCGGCGGCCGTCAACTGTCCCGGCTCCTCACCGTCGGGGCGATTGTTGATCATGGTTTTGTATCCGGCGGCAGCCAGCGCGGCAAAGTCCGCTTCAGAGAGTTGGGTAGACGCTGCAAACGTCTCAGATAAAGCTCTCGGTTCAACCATTTCGGGTTTCCTTGTCAAAATAGAGGTCAGGATTGATGCCACTGCGATTATGAAGCAGATAGTGCTCGCTGTGGTGATGCTGATTCATTGTAAAAAGCGAAAAATCCGCTTCATCTGTCCCATAGAAATGAAGTTCAAAGTAATTTACAACGGATGACGCTCTCCTAGAACACAGCGATAATCGGGAAAGGTCTGCAAGGCATCTATGAGATTCAGGCTCTCCCTGGGTTCGTGTGAAATTGAGCTTCACTGGAACACAGAATCAGGAATCTCGGACTTTTATCTAGCCTTGTTCCACACCAAGTCAAGGAAAGCCGAGATTCATTGCAACAACGGCATGGGTTCAGGGATGACTACAGCTTATTTTTTATCTCATCATATGGAATCAGCCCTATCCTCTTGACTAGGGGCTGTCATCATTTAGCGGTCAAGTCCTTATGTGGAAAATATTTCAGCCCCTAGCTTGTGTTACGGAGCGGGCGCGGATGTGCTTACGCCGCAAGTATTCTGGATTCAATTGATGACGCGCCCTAGTGTTGGGCGCTCGGTGCATTACTGCAGAAGGCTTCAATATTTATAAGGTGATTTATATGAAACTGAGCAAAATGATACGAAAGAAGTATTTATTTCCAGTCCTATGCATTCTCTTTATCAGTTTTGCAATAGTAGAAGCAATCCAGGAGGATTGGATATCCTCAATGTCATCCATTATGATGGTGCCTTTGTGCTTTGGCTTGTCTATTCAAGAATGGATTGAAAACCCTTCAATAGGGAGACTAATTGTCATAGTCTGCACTGCTATCAGTTTCACAGTCGCCGTCCCTTTCGCATATCTTCGCTTTGGTTGGCATGGTCTCTTATTCCTTTTATTCATAGCAGGAATCTTGCTCATTTTCCTTCAGCAAAAAAAGCAGTAAACCCCTCTCAAGCAATAACGATATCTCTCTTAACATTCGACAAGATCATCGCCGTAGGCAACGTTGGCAATGAGTTTAATGCTTGGTTCTAACGAACATAGTCATGGCTACAATAGCTAAGTTTCTAATCTAGCTAAACCCTGTTGTAGTGTCTTGACAAAAGCTTAGGCGATTCCTTAGTCGCATTGGAGCGGGCCTTAACGACACATCACTAGTCAGGGGTTCAAGCTTGCTTTTAAGTGAGCTCTTTTTTGGCGCTTACGTCAAAAAAGAGCAAGTGAGCTCTATATGTATGCCGAAAGCATGGGTTCCCAACTGATCCGCCCACCCCAACTCTGGAACTGTCAGACGATTAATATCGGGGCACTGAGGAGTCTACTTGAGTGGAGTAGGCATCAATGCCGCCAAGCAGATTTTTGACCTGGGTAAAGCCCTGCTGTCGCAGCCACTGGCACATCTGGGCTGAGCGTATGCCATGATGGCACATCACAATAGTTTCCGTCTCAGCGTCAAACTGTTGGTAAATCAGTGATTCCCACTCAGCAAATGCGCTCAAGGGCAAATTGGTAAATTCGGCGATCGC
>JBCCNE010000181.1:0-8417 GCA_039026015.1 Cyanobacteria bacterium P01_C01_bin.70
CAAGTGGTGTCGTGATAACGGCATGCTGCTGCACATTCACCGGGCGATGCACGCTGTCATCGACCGTCAGCGCAACCACGGTATGCACTTCCGCGTATTGGCCAAGTGCTTGCGAATGTCTGGCGGTGACCACATTCACACCGGTACTGTGGTCGGTAAGCTAGAGGGCGATCGTGAGAGCACCCTAGGTTTCATCGACCTGCTGCGGGAGAACTACATCGAGCAAGACAAGTCGCGCGGCGTTTACTTTACCCAGGACTGGGCCTCTATGGGTGGCGTATTTGCGGTTGCTTCTGGTGGTATCCACGTTTGGCACATGCCCGCGCTGGTGGAAATCTTTGGCGACGACTCCGTACTGCAGTTTGGGGGGGGTACCTTAGGTCACCCCTGGGGGAACGCGCCCGGTGCCACGGCTAACCGCGTGGCTTTGGAAGCGTGCGTGCAGGCCCGTAACGAGGGTCGTGACCTGGTGCGTGAAGGTGGCGACATCATTCGCGAGGCTGCTAAGTGGTCTCCTGAGTTGGCCGCCGCTTGCGAGCTGTGGAAGGAAATCAAGTTCGAATTCGAAACAATGGACAAGCTCTAGGGCCACTCATCGGGAGAGGTCGGCGATCGCGCTCTAAACGGTTCAGACCGTAGCCTCTCCCCACCCCAGAGCCCGGGTCAGTCGGTTTCTATCAAACTGCAGCCGAGGACACCGAATTGGTTCAGGAGTATCGGGTTCAATGGAGCAAATTTTGGATGCTTTGAACGATCAGGCATCCAGCTCGCCGCTTACGATGTGTCATGAACATTAAGCAAATAGTCAAAGATACGGGCAAAACGCTAACGAGCTATTTGACCTATCAGGCTGTGCGGACAGTAATGCATCAGCTTCGAGAACTCGACCCGCCCTGTGGATATTGGTTCAATGCGTTTGCTACGAACCATGACCTGCAAAACGGTGAAGCCTTTATCGCTGCCCTGTTAGAAGAACGAGCCGATTTGGCGATTCGGGTAATGACCGTGAGGCAACATCTAGCCGATGAAATTGCGGAATATTTGCCCGAGATGCTGGTCAGCAACATTCAGCAGGCCAACATGAATCACCGCCGCACCCACCTGGAGCGAATCACTCAGATTTCGAGCACTGATTTAACTGGCCAACCGGAATCTCCCCAAGATTTAGAGTCGAGTGGAGACTAACGTTTCTAATCGACCTCTATCTCATAACAGTTAGGAACTTTATTTGAGGAAATCATGAAGACTCTACCAAAAGAGCGTCGTTACGAAACCATGTCGTATCTGCCGCCTTTAACGGACGCGCAGATCGAAAAGCAGGTAGCCTACATCCTTAGGATGGGCTACATTCCCGCAGTTGAGTTTAACGAAGACTCCAATCCCGAAACCTATTACTGGACCATGTGGAAGCTGCCCCTGTTTAACGCCACCAGCACTCAAGAAGTGCTGAGCGAGGTGCAGGCTTGCCGCTCTGAGTACCCTGACAACTTCGTCCGCGTGGTGGGCTTTGACAACGTGAAGCAGTGTCAAATTCTCAGCTTTATCGTCCATAAGCCGGGTGCGAGCACTTATCGCTATTAAGGCTTACTGGGTAACACAATCCTGATTGATTAAAGGGAGCTGCACGCTCCCTTTTTTATTTGGGTCTAATTGAAAGCATCGTCTTAGACTCGTTTTTAGGGGCCGTTTAAAGTTTTTTTCGGCATTACAGACCCTACGCTATAGTTCTTAGCTTTATTACTTTACTGAACGAGTCAAAATGGCAGATTCTAATGCTGTTGCAAGGCATGTTACAGAGAAAGATGACGTGCAGAGTAACGAGCGCATAGCCTCTATCCGAAATCTTATAATGCGTGCCAGATTAACTCGGGAAGGTGCGGCAAAGTTTGAAAGTGAAATTCAATTTTGTACGAGCAGGCAAACGTTAAACCGAATGATCAGTGAGTCAGGAGATGAAAACCTGATTAAAATGAATGCTATCAATATTGCATTAAGAATATTATTCACAACTGACATTCCACTTGAGAATAAATCAGATGGCATGAAAACCTATCGAGGGATTGTAGAAGAATATCGTCAATATCTAAAAGTTTTAGGGTCAGATTTCTGCTTCAGCAATTTTTGAAGGCTGATTTGTGAATTGCGATCGCGAACCTTTATTAGCGACTGTAGATTTGAGACTATAAAGTCGAGACTATTTGAGTTGCGACGCTTTTATTTTCCCGGTTTGCGCGTTAGAAAAGTAGAACGCTGTTGGCGCAGAAATCCCATCGCCCGCTAAAGTCAATCCTATCGAAAATCTTTCGACTTCCCGTCTTTATGAAAGCCTGTATTTTTGAAACTCCGGGTGCTGCCACCGTGCTGAAGGTGATTGACTTGCCGATGCCGCCGCTGCGAAAAGACACGGAGATGCGGGTCCAGCTCAAAGCAGCAGGCGTAAATCCCATTGATACTAAGATTCGGGGGCGCGGTTCGTTTTTGCCAGGAGCTGAGTTTACGGTGTTGGGCTGTGATGGCGCTGGCATTGTGGAATCAGTTGGTGCTGCGGTGCGCCGATTTAGCCCCGGTGATGAGGTGTTCTTTTGTAGCGGAGGATTGGGGGGCGATCGCGGCAATTACGCGGAATATGCCATTGTCGATGAGCAGGATGCCATTCCTAAACCCGCACGGTTAAGTTTTGCGGCAGCGGCGGCGGCTCCGTTGGTGTTGATTACCGCTTGGGAAGCACTATACGATCGCGCTCGACTTGAGGCCCATCAGCGAGTTCTTATCCACGCTGGGGCGGGTGGTGTGGGGCATGTCGCCGTGCAGCTTGCCAAACTGCGTGGCGCCCGCGTTGCCACCACGGTTAGTTCCGAAGCCAAAGCTCAGTTCGTCAATCATTTGGGCGCCGATCACTGCATTTATTACAACCGCATGGATTTTGTCACGGCCATCATGGCCTGGACCGATAACAAAGGCGTCGATATTGTCTTTGATACTGTTGGCGGGGCGACTTTGTCAGACAGCTTCCAAGCGGCCAAATTTGGCGGCGACGTCGTGACGCTACTGGCTCCGGCTGCGGCTACCAACTGGAAAACGGCCCGCGATCGCAATCTCCGCCTTAGCTTGGAGCTGATGCTTACGCCCCAACTGCAGCCACTGCTGGAAGCCCGTCGCCATCAAGCCAAAATTCTGGCAAGCTGCGCCAAATGGCTAGAAGCCGGGCAGCTTCAGATTCACGTTGATCAAACCTTTCCCCTGAGCGAGGCGGCGGCAGCGCATCAGTGGATTGAGCGCGGTGGCGGCATCGGCAAAGTGGTGCTGACGATGACTGCGCCTTAACCTTTATCCAACCTTAAGACCCACTCCTTTTGCGCGGTTTGACGGCAAAATGAAAGGCGTCAAATCACGTTTAATGGAATGACTTCCACAACGGTTACTCAAGTTACGCTGAACCTACTGCAGGGTTCTGTGCGCTTCAATTTTTCCCCCGGGGCGGCGCAAGAGCTAAAAGCTGCCTTAACTGGGCTGGTCGGGCAGCTCAAGGCGATCGCCACCCAACCTCCCGGCGCCAGTAAAAAGACACCCGTCCCGGCGATGGAATATCAGCATACCGGCGACGTGTTTCTCGAAGTCTTTTGTAACCCCAATATCTGGCCCAGCCCGTTTGCTGCCAAGCTGCTGGTCACGGTGCGCGATGATCGCATGCGCCTCACCACCGAAGCCGAACTGCCCCGCATTATCGAAGATCTCAACCAGTACCTCGACGCCTAAAAATTCGTTTGACTGGCCTTTGTTGTCAGGGCACCGGCGGCCTGCGGCCAGCCCTAGGAGTGATATCCCTCCCATAACTGCGGAAAATTGTCCGATGATTGGGGAACTGGGCAGATAGAATAAGAAGACATATTTGTTGCAAAACTTGGGAATCTATGTCCGTTCTGGCCGCGATCACCGTAATTGCTCTGCTCATTTTTGTGCATGAATCGGGACACTTTTTAGCTGCCCGTCTGCAAGGCATTCATGTCAATCGCTTTTCCATTGGCTTTGGGCCAGTTCTCTGGAAATATCAAGGGTCAGAAACCGAGTATGCCCTAAGGGCAATTCCCCTGGGTGGGTTTGTGGGCTTCCCCGATGACGATCCCGACAGCGAAATTCCGCGTCATGATCCGGACCTGCTCAGAAATCGTCCGGTATTGGATCGGGCGATCGTGATTAGCGCTGGGGTGATTGCTAATCTCCTGTTCGCTTATCTCGTCTTTATTGTCCAGTTTGCCTCCGTCGGCGTTCCCTCTGGCTTCGATCCTGAGCCCGGTATTGCCATTCCGCAAATCATTTCTGAGACTTCCCCTGCTGCCCAGGCTGGCCTCAAAGCCGGAGATGTGATTTTGTCCGCCGAAGGGGAATCGTTTACCTCCCTTGAGTCCTTCGTAGACTTGATTCAAGAGAACCCGGGACGGCCCATTAACCTCACCGTGCAGCGTAGCGAGCAGACGCTTGACTTGACCGTTGTGCCCAAGACCAACTCTGACGGCAAGTCCGTCATTGGAGTGCAGCTACAGCGTAACGGTACGATGCAATATCGCCGCGCTGACAACGTCTTGGAAATGTTTACGCTTGCAGCTGAAGAGTTTCAGAGCATGTTCTTGCAGACGCTGCAGGGATTTGCCATGCTAATCACCAATTTTTCTCAGATGGCAGGGCAGGTGTCTGGGCCCGTAGCCATTGTTGAACAAGGGGCTAACTTAGCCTCCTCTAATATTGCTACTCTGTTTCCGTTTACCGCAATTATTAGCATCAACCTAGCCATCATCAATATTTTGCCGCTGCCGGCCCTAGACGGTGGACAATTGGCTTTTTTGCTGGTGGAAGCGTTGCGCGGTAAGCCGCTGCCCGATCGCCTGCAAGAAAACGTCATGCAAACTGGGCTGGTGCTCTTGCTCGGGTTAGGGGTGTTCCTGATTGTGCGCGACACTTCCCAACTACAAATTTTCCAAAATCTATTACAGTGAGTTCCCGCCGCAAACTGCTGCCGAAAAAGCAGCGGGCACTGGAAACCCTGGCCCGACTCAAACAACTCTATCCCAATGCGACGTGCTCGCTAAATTATGAAACTCCCACACAGCTATTGGTGGCCACAATTTTGTCGGCCCAATGCACGGATGAGCGCGTCAACCTGGTGACCCCGGCATTATTTGAGCGGTTTCCGGATGCTGACGCGATGGCAGCAGCTGACCTGGCGGAAATTGAAACCCTCGTCAGGTCTACTGGCTTCTATCGCAATAAGGCCAAAAACATCCAGGGAGCCTGTCGCAAAATTGTGACAGAATTTGGCGGCGAGGTGCCCCGCACGATGGCGGAGCTGACGAGTCTGCCAGGGGCGGCCCGCAAAACGGCGAACGTGGTGCTGGCCCATGCGTTTGGCATCAATGCCGGGGTGACGGTGGATACTCACGTCAAGCGCCTGAGTCGACTAATGGGCTTTACAAAGCACACCGACCCCAAAAAGGTGGAACAGGATTTAATGAAGCTGATTCCCCAACCGGATTGGGAGAATTGGTCAATCCGCCTGATTTATCACGGGCGGGCGGTTTGCAATGCCCGCAAGCCGGCCTGCGATCGCTGCGAGCTGGCCGATCTCTGCGCCTCTGCGCCATCGGCTACGCCGCCGCCGGAAGCGTCAAAGCGATCAACGGCAGGAATCACCTAGCCCTGGTCTGGGTGGCGATTAATACAGATTTTCCAAACTCTGGCTACACATCCTGTTCCCCGGCCCCCTTGCTCCCAAAGCTCTCCATTTCGATCTGTAGTGCTATTCCAGAGAAATGGTATAAGCCCGGCTTGGCCCCGCTATCGGGAGTGAAAGTCAGCCTGCAGAGTCCTCTACGGGAAGGTCACAGCCCGACGACAGGCAGCATTGGCAACCTCACGGTAAAAGCATTGGGCAGCTCTATTTCGTGCCGTTTTTATTAGCTAGGCGACCGTCTTCCATATGAACGATGCGGTCAGCAATATCGAGAATGCGATTGTCATGGGTGACGAGCAGAATGGTGCAGCCCTGCTGCTTGGCAAGGTCGTGCATAATATTCACCACGTCACGGCCAGATTTTTTGTCGAGGGCGGCGGTGGGTTCATCGGCCAGCACGATTTTGGGATGGCTAACCAGGGCACGGGCGATCGCCACGCGCTGTTTTTGCCCCCCCGACAGACTAGCCGGATAGTAGTGTAGGTGATTTGCCAACCCCACCTGGGTCAAGATATTCGCGGCGCGGCGGTGCCGATCGGCTTTGGCATAAAGGCCATGCACCTCCAGCCCCATCTGCACGTTTTCCAGTGCCGTCAGGCTGCCGTGCAGGTTATGGGCTTGAAAGATGTAACCGTTGTGCCGTCGTGCTTTCACTAACTTGCTGGCTGATGCTTGGCATAATTCCTGACCAACAATTTTTAAGCTGCCGGTTTGGGCTGAGCGCAGCCCGCCAATCAGCGTTAGCAGGGTTGTCTTGCCAGAGCCAGATGGGCCGGTCATGATAACGATTTCGCCAGGCATGATGGCCAAATTGATCTCAAATAAAACCTGTTTTCGCAGGTTGCCTGAGCCGAAGAAATGATTAACCTCGTGGATATCAATGACGGGATTTTGAGACATCACCTGTTCCTTGGGTAAACCCTAAAAGATATCGGCGGGGTCAGCGGCTTGCAGACGCCGGGTGGCGATCGCTCCAGAGCCGCCACACATGACAATAGTGAGCATCAGCACCAGCAGGCCACGAGAAACGGGCATGACCAAGGGCAGCGCCGTGGCTGCAGAAGCGAGTTGGTAGATGCCGATGGCAATGACGAAGCCGGGTAAAAAGCCCAAGATTGATAGAATCAGCGCTTCCTCAAAAATGATCCACAGCAGATAGCTGTTGCGATAGCCCATGGCCTTGAACGTGGCATATTCCGCTAAGTGGCTATTTACATCGGTTGAGAGCACCTGATACACAATCACCACACCGACGATAAAGCCCATCACTGTGCCTAGCCCAAACACAAATCCAATGGGCGATCGCACCTGAATGTAGGCCAGCTCGAAGTCGATATAGCCCTCTTTTGAGAAGATTTGAACATCATCGGGGAGGCGCTCTTTGAGCTGATTAATCACGGTTTCGACCTCGTAGTCAGGGTCGAGATGGAGCAAGCCAATGCTGACCGCCCCCGCATCGCGTCGAGGCACGTAGCGAAGAAAATTTTGATCATTGGTAATCAGCGCCCCATCATCGGCAAAAGAAGCCCCCACCTCAAATAGGCCGCCAATGTTGACGGTTCGCAAGCCAATTTCTGTAGCAACGCGCTCTCCAGCCTCAAACTGGGCAATCATGTCGGCATATTGGCCCCGAGAAGCCTGGTCAAACAAAACCGTGTCGGGCAGTTTCAGGGTTTCTAGCTGCGCATTCACCGCTGGCAGGTCCAAGGCAGGCTGTTCCGTATTTTGGCCGATGAGCAGCATGGAGGTCTTTTCGCGCGTTTGCGGATTAATCCACTGAACAGAGCCTACATACAGCGGGTCGGCCTCAACCACCCCAGGTACATCCAGCGCTTGATATAGTCGCCGCTGAGGAAAGGTGTACAGCGAGCCAAAGTTCTGTGCTTGAGTGCTGAGCAGCACAATATCGGCATTGAGCGTGCGGGGATATTTAGTGTTAGTGCGGTAAAGCGCATCGGAAAAGCCAAGCTGCATAAAGATCAGCACGTCGGCAAAGGTAATACCCGCGATCGCCGTCAGCAATCGGGTGCGATCGTGCTTAAGCTGCAACAGCCCCAAAGGTGTCCGATCTTGCAGCGTCTTCAGAAATTTGCCCACTGAAATCATGACGAATATCCTCAGCTACTAAAAACCATGGGGGAAGGCGATCGCCTTACTTACCCAGTTCACCGATCCTTTTAACTCAAAGCGCTTGGTTCTTCTTGGTTTTGGATTCTCTATTAGGCTCACGGACAAGATGCCTGCTCTACTCCCCATCACTCCCCCCACTCCCTTACTTCCCCACTCCCTTACTTCCCCACTCCCTTACTCCGCCTGCACCGTTACTCCACCTGCACCGTTATCGTGACCTGCAGATTGGCGAGGCCCGCCACTTGCTGGCTCGAAGCTGCATCTAGCCGCACGTGCACTTCTACCACGCGGGCATCCACATTGGCGGCGGGGTCTTCGTCTACGACCTGCTGCGGTTCCACCTGCAGGCCGATGCGCTCAACGGTGCCTGTCAGGGTTTCACGAATGGCCGGGGAGGTAATCGTGGCGGATTGCCCGACCTGAATTTCGGCAATATCACTTTGATACACTTCAGCGATCGCCATCATTTGCTCGGTTTGCCCCATCGTCGCGATGCCTTCGGGCGCGATGGTTTCACCAGGGCGAGTATGGATTTTGATCACCTGACCGGCAACGGGCGATC
>JBCCNE010000182.1:0-8397 GCA_039026015.1 Cyanobacteria bacterium P01_C01_bin.70
ATTGATGACGCGCCCTAGCTTCAAGGACGGCTGCCACCACGTAATGGTTGGAATCTTGACGCAAAATGGCCAATAGCTTTTGGGCTTCAGAACTTTGGGAAAGGCTCAGGGTGGTTGCCGAGCGCCAGCGATCGCGCCAATCCTCAGACGCAACTAGGGGAGCTAAGACGGCTAGCGCTTCGGGTTCAAGCGAGCTATTCATCAGCGGCCCTAACGCTAGAATGGCGGTTTCCTGAACGGTTTGAGTGGGATCTTCTAGGCCCGCCCGCGCGACGGATAAAAGCACCTCCGGGCAGGCGGCTTCCATCAGAATTGACAAAATCGTTTATCGCGTCAGCCATGAGGACTTCTGCATAAAGAGTTCCTGTAAGAGCGGTACCGATGTTTTCCCAAACTCAAAGAGTGAATTGGCCGCCTCAGCCAAGACATTGGCGTCTTGTTCTCGGGCGATGAGGTCGGTTAAGACCTGAAAGGCTTGGTCGATACGATGGTTCCCCAGCCCCATAACGGCAACTCGCCGAACTTGAAAATTTTTACTATGAGACAGTTTTTCTAAGAGGGGAATTACCGCTCCTGAGGGCATTTAAGCCAACTCATTCAGGGCCAGGCGGCGATTCTCTATCGACCCAGTCGTGATCAGGGTTTCGAGTTCATGTAGGCGATCGCGGTTATCGATATTCTCTTTCTGTCGCTGATCGTGGATAGCGCTATTGTTTCAGGTCTAAGACTATTCTCAGCGTTGAGGTGCCTATTGGACAGGGCTCTATCTCGCGTTAGATAATCCCCCGGCGAACAATTCTAAGCATTGACAAGAGGTCGCCATGGCCCTATTCCACAGCGCCTGCCCGCATCAGAATTTCCGTTGCCTGCCGAGGGCGAAAAGACTTTTGGGCTTCGCTCAGAGCAGTTGCCCCCCAGCGGTTTTGAGGACGAAAATCAGCGCCATGCTCTAACAGCAGGGTCATCACTGCCAAACTTCCTTGGGCGGCAGCCATCATCAACGGAGTCCAGCCGCCTAGGTTAGCCGTGTTAGGCGTAGCGCCCTGCGCTAAGAGCGCCTTAGCGGTGTAAAGGTGCCCCCGCTCAGCCGCCAAATAAAGAGCGGTATCCCCAATCTTATTGATCGCCTGAACGTCAGCTCCCATGGCTAACAGCCGCTCAACAATATCGGTTTGACCTTGACGGGCCATGATCATTAAGGGCGTCTCACCGTAGCGGTTTCGCACTTGAATATTGATGTTCTGGTCGAGCAGAAAGCTCACCATAGCAGGGCGATCGCTTTCCACCGCAAACATTAGCGCCGAATACTGGGTGCCATTGGTCGCATCAACATCAGCGCCATGGCTGACCAGAAGCTGCGCAATCTCCAGATGGCCCTCAGCAGCAGCCCACATCAATGCCGTGTTGCCATCGCCCCCGGCGGTGGCCTGATCGGTCACGTTGGGGTCCATGCCGTTGACGAGTTCCTGCTCAACGGCGGCCAAATCGCCCCTAATGACGGAAAATATGAAGTCCTTTGGCGTTACTGCCATTATCAAGTATCCCGAATTTCAATTTTAAAGACGCTCTCAGCGGCCCGTTGGGCAACTGTCGTTTCCCAGTTAATGCCCTGGAGGAAAGCTTCCCCAGAAACCGTTTCCACCACGTCGACGCCCCATTCTCCCGGCTGCAGCGTTCCCGGAGTATTGCTCGTGGGAGGCATCATCTTTAATCCCCCCAGAACCAAGATGGTCGGAATAGGCTGACTTAATTCTTGCGATCGCCGTTTCGCCGCCAACGCCTGACCACACAACTCGCCAACCTCGCCTGGAGAGAACTGCGCTGGGGGGAATCGAATCTCTACCCGCCAGTGAGGATGGTCAATTGGCGAACATTGAAGGCCGTCTTGGGCCCTCAATCCCGCCTGAAAAACGTCGGCAAATTCTTCAGGACTGAGGGCCGGCACCGCGTCAGCAGAGACCGTAAAGTTGTGGGACAGCAACATCCGAACAACGTCGCGATCGCTCAAAATCCTCTCTCCACTATTAACAAAAGTTTATTGTTTCAGCGTACCACCTGCGATAAGGATGGAAAATAGATAATAATGCTTCTAGAAAATCAATCTTTATTGACCTTTTTCAAAAAAGCATCTTTCGTTTCTCATTTACCAGCTGTTAAATCCAAGATATAGAGACTAAGTTCAATGGCACGTATTGGCATCCTGCTCCTTAATTTGGGAGGTCCCGAGACCCTCAAAGACGTTCGGCCGTTTTTGTATAACCTGTTTGCCGATCCTGAAATTATCCGGCTGCCTTCACCGCTGCTGCAAAAGCCATTGGCTTGGTTGATTTCGAGCCTGCGGGCCCAAAAGTCTCAGGAGAACTACAAGAAAATTGGTGGTGGTTCTCCCCTGCGTCAAATCACTGAAGCTCAAGCAGACGCTTTAAAGGCACAGCTTCAGGAGCAGGGTCATGACGCTAACGTTTATGTGGCCATGCGCTATTGGCATCCCTTTACGGACGAGGCGATCGCTCAAGTTAAGCGCGATGATATTGAGCAGATCGTCATCTTGCCCCTATATCCCCACTTCTCCATTAGCACCAGCGGCTCCAGTTTCCGGGTGCTAGAGCAGCTTTGGCAAAATGACCCCGACCTCCAGGCCATTCCCTACACGGTGATTCCTTCCTGGTACGCCGCACCCGGTTACGTTGAAGCAATGGCCACCCTGATTGAGGAGACCTTAGGTCAGGTCAAGCACCCGGAAACGGCCCATATTTTCTTCAGCGCCCACGGAGTTCCCGTCAGCTACGTGGAAGAGTCTGGCGACCCCTATCAGCGGGAGATTGAGCACTGCGCTACTCTAATCATGAATCAAGTCAACGCTGCTAACGCTTACACGCTTGCTTATCAAAGTCGAGTTGGCCCAGTTGATTGGCTACAGCCTTATACCGA
This sequence comes from Cyanobacteria bacterium P01_C01_bin.70, assembly GCA_039026015.1. GTDB lineage: Bacteria > Cyanobacteriota > Cyanobacteriia > Phormidesmidales > Phormidesmidaceae > Halomicronema. Next base: position 2,932 of record JBCCNE010000182.1, read on the forward strand.
CGATGCAATTCGTGAACTGGCCGAGGAAGGAATTGAAGAGTTAGTGGTAGTACCCATCAGCTTTGTTTCCGAGCACATTGAGACTCTAGAAGAAATCGATCAAGAGTATCGAGAAGTGGCTGAAGCTGCCGGCATTGAGACCTTTGCCAGAGTACCGGCCTTGAATACTCATCCCACCTTTATTCGAGCGCTGACGGACTTGACCGTTAAAGCCTTAGATGAACCGCCGGTAACGTTTTCAGAGGCCATACCTGATCAACCCACGACAAAACTATATCCGCCTCAAGAGCTCTGGAAGTGGGGGCTTACTCAGTCTGCCGAAGTCTGGAACGGTAGATTTGCCATGTTGGGCATGGTCGCTGTCATGCTGGAACTCTTCTTAGCAGATGGCCCCCTACATGCGTTGGGGTTGATCTAACGAGAGACTCAAGCCGAGTTTTGAGTTTTGTAAAAGGTATGTCGGCAGCAATCTGCTGCCCAGCGCCGTGCCATATCGCTGAACCTCAAATCCTGCAGTTGGGGTTTCACCGTCGCATTAGCTCTGCCCCCAACGCTCTATTCGGAGTGCATAGGTGGCTGCGTGCCTGCTGGGTAAAAGGTTCAGAAATCTTTGAGGCCGAGTAAAGATGGACATAGGCAGTCGCCCTTGCAAGGAGAAGTACCGCAGGTGCTGAGGTTTGTCTGCCTAAGCGTCTTCTAGGATCTTTGACAGACGTTGTTCTTGTTCTGACTGCGCTTTTGCCTAAAGAGCCGCAAACCCAGGGAACTCCAGCTAAGTTTCCGAAAATCAGGGGCTCTAAGGAGTCGCAAACTTAACCACGATAGACTAAAAATCTGAGCTTCAGCGGCAACAGTCTTAGGAGAGATGAATGCTGCTTTTAGTCTCAATACGCCTACTTTTTAGGAATTAGTCGGTAATCTGATTACAGCGTTGCCAAAGCTAGCAAGGTGTGAAAAACAGCCCGAGACTGCTTTACTCAGGTCAAGGGGTGGATATCACTAGGCAAGGAAATGCGGTAGAGTGCTGCAGCTAGTTACTCATCAAAACCCTGAAAAGGAGCAGTAAATTGTCAAAAGCAGGGCTTATTTGGTAACACCCAGGTCAGGACGTTTTCCTAAATGGAATATTCTTAAAGTAACCCGATTAACGCTGTTCAACATCCTGGCCCGGCAACTGGCGCGCCGACTCCCCTTTAATTCCCGTCGAGTAAACTGCTCCCTAATGTCTATGCAACCCTCTCTGCGAAGTCTCCAAAATCCGTTAATCCGGGAACTGGCAAATGGCATTGAAAGTATTTGGAAACATGGCCTAACGCTTCAGCCGTATGTGATTCCGCAGGACTTGGGTTATATCGAAGGCGCTTTAGAGGGCGAAAGAGTCCTCATCGAAAATTGCTGTTACCGCACCTCGCAGTTTCGCAAACTCCACATGGAACTGGCGCAGATTGGTAACGGATTAGATATTTTACACTGCGTCATGTTTCCTGACCCGAGTTACAATCTGCCCATTTTTGGCACTGATTTGGTTGGGCGACGCGGGGGCGGCATCAGCGCGGCAATTGTTGATCTGTCACCGGTCAGTTCTGATCGCTCTTTGCCTGAACCCTATCAGCAAGCCCTCGGACAACTCCCTCGCCTAGAGTTTACCCAACCTCGAGACTTGCCCGACTGGGGCGATATCTTCTCCGATTATTGTCTGTTTGTTCGTCCCACCAACGCCACCGAAGAGGAGGTGTTCCTACAGCGAGTGCTCGACTTTTTGAAGCTCCACTGCCAGATAGCGAGCACAGCCCAGCCGCTCAATTCCGCTAAAGAAATTTTGGGTGTTGTCGTTGGTCAGCGTAATTACTGCACTAAGCAACAGCAAAACGATAAGACCCGTCGCATTCTGGAAAAGTCCTTTGGTACCGAGTGGACGGAAAGATATATGACCACCATGCTGTTTGATATGGATACAGAGCTAGAGGCGAGTGACATCGTTCGAACCCAGTGATTAGCCTCCTGTTGGAAGCGTTATCGACTCAACGGACCAACCCCCAACCTCAAACTCCCAGACCAGGAATGCTGGGAGTTATAGAAAGTCTCAATGCTGGCCGATGGGGCTTATTCACTGCCTTCAGAGAGCGCTTAAAGACTCAGTAGAACGAGTGCGTGACATGGCTGCATTGGCCTGGGAGATTTAGTCCGATGCGGAGAGTTTGCCTCTCGCTGATGCCGTTACCGGCATCCGAATCCTGATGACAATGTGCAAGCTATGGCTGGGGCTCTGCGATATTCTGGCGATTGCCAAGCTTTAGCCAACTTCAAAGAGCAGGCTGCTATTTATTGACCGTGCCTCCGTCTAATGGACGAGATCTATTCGCAGATCGATATACCTTTTCTGCGGGCTTAGAGGCAGCGCTCAGAACAGCGCTGCCGTATTCTTTGCCGGATTAAAAACGTAGCGCTGCTTCTTGTCGGTGATGCCATACAGGTTAAAAGAGATCGTGGGCTCATCGAAGGAGGGCTCGACCTGATGAATTGCGCCGGGGGTAAAAGTAATGATATCGCCGGGAGCCAGGGTGACCTCTTCCACCAGTTCGATTTGATGAGGCTGATCGGCGGTGGGCGTCCGTCGCCAGATTCGGTTGGTCTCATGGCCGCCGAGCATCGCGACGAGGCCCCAAGTGGCGTGGTTGTGGATGGTGGATTTGCTACCGGGGCTCCAGGCCACCATTTGCACCGTTAGGGGAAACTGATATTCCCGATAAAGAAAATGCACGCCCCAGCCAGTTTTAGGATCGGGTTCTTTGTACTCCATCTGCAACCAATAGGAGCTAATCAGCAGCTTGCGCACCATTGGGGCGATCGCCGTGAGTCGCTTGACATTGTCAGATTCCGTCGTCAATACGTCCTCTAGCTCAGTGAGAAAGCGGTAGAGGCGATAAGTTTGCTGAGGCGCTGGCAAATCAGGCGCCTCCAAAGTTTTGAGGGTGCCATCGTCAGTCACAAGCAGATTGCGATTTTCCATAACACTTACTGGGGCCGCTGATCGCTATGGTAATACTGAATGCTGGCCGGTGAATGAGTAGCGGCTGAGGTCATCCTGATGGGCAGAAAAGTGAGTATCTTGACGGTGCTAACGTTGGCAGTAGCGGCCTGTGGGGCGGCATCAGAATCCGCGCCCATGACCCGCGAGCGCTGCGAGGCGCAGCCGGGATTTGTGTTTGTGCCTGAGGGAGAGTTTATTGCCGGCAGTGACCAGGCTGAGCGGGACTATGCCTATGAAATTTCCGCTGCCGCCACGGCCATTTCTCCAGACGACTTGGCCACAGCCGAACAGCGGTTACGAGAGCGCCGCTGGTTTGAGTTTGAAGGCGATCGCCGCACTGAGACACTAGCCGCCTTCTGCATTCGCGCCCATTTGGTGACGCAGCAGGACTATGCAGAATTTGTCGCGGCGACGGGGCACCGGATGCCTGGCATCACCGCTGAGGAATATCAGGTGCAGGGCTTTTTGGTGCATCCTTATGAAGACGTAGAGCCCTACCTCTGGCAGAACAACGCGTTTCCCGAGGGCCGGAGCAACCATCCGGTGGTGTTGGTGTCCTATGACGATGCGGTGGCCTATGCCGAGTGGCGGGGCCAGCAAGATGGCGTCGTCTACCGCTTGCCCACGGCTGAGGAATGGGAAAAAACTGCGCGCACGAACGATGGCCGCTATTTTCCCTGGGGCGACGAGTGGCAGGATGATGCGACCCGCTGGGGGCAGTCCGCTCCTTACGGCACGGGAGCGATCGCTCAATATCCCCTGAGCCGCAGTGCTTACGGCGCTGAGGATATGGCAGGCCACGTGTTTGAATACACCTCAACGCTGCGCGATCGCCAGGGCGAAACGGTATCGGTCATGAAAGGCTGCTCTTGGGACGATTTGCCAGGATTTTGCCGCGCCGCCTATGAACACACGCGCCCTATTGACTCTCGCCACATTCTATTTGGGTTTCGACTGGTGCTGACAGGGGATAGTCCATAGCTGCGATGGAGTGGATTTCTCTGCTAAGCACTATCCAATTGCCATCTTAGACAGAGTAAACCAGCATGAGAGGCGATGTGCCTGCGAAAGGTTTGTCTGAACGGCACAAATTGATGAAGTTCCTTTATGGAAACGCTTGCTATTCCGCCTGCTGCCTGCCGCACTCTGAATTTTGCTACAGGTAACTTGCCCTTGAATAGGCCAAAGATAGTTTTGGAGTGTAAGGAGTTGGGAACTTTACTTGGAGGGGACGGCCCCAAACCCATCACACCGATATTCGTGGCAATTTGCTGATTTTTATTATTTGACAAGGGCCCATGCTAGAGTTCCTGCTGCAAATCCTCATGTTCTCCAACACAGTCAGTCTTGAATACTTTCCCAAACAGGGTGGTGAGACTCACAGCATCAACTGTCAACGCCTTAACCCCAATAACCAACAGTGGCGATGTCTTTTCGACACCGAATATACGACTGGTGAAGAATCTGTTTTTACGGGCGAAGTCACCGATTATGTTGAGTCGGTGACTTGCCTCGACGACAGCTATTCGCGCACCATTTACATCGATTCGATCCCGTTTCAAACGCAGTGCCCGGAATCTTAGCCAGCGTCAGTCGGTACGCTCAGTGAAAGTCTATGGGCGATCGCGGTTCGGTCTTGGCCGCTAGGGCATTAAGTTGCCAGAGCGGACGGCAGCGGTATATTCACGATCAATTTTGAAGACGACCGTAGCCAGCGGTGGCAAGGTAACGTCGATGGAGTAGGGCTGACCATGAAAGGCCCAATCGTCGCTCCACTTGCCACCCAGGTTGCCCAGGTTGCTGCCGCCAAATTCTCCGGCATCGCTGTTAAACAGTTCGCGATAGTAGCCATTCTCAGGCACGCCGACACGATAGTGGCTATGGGGCTGGGGCGTGAAGTTGCAGATGGTCACGACGAAGTCGTCGCGATCACGACGCATAAAAGACACAACGCTGTGACGATTATCGTTACAGTCAATCCACTGGAATCCCTCTTGCGAAAAATCATCCGCATAGAGGGCTGGTTCATTTTGGTAGAGCGCGTTCAGCTTCGACATAAAGGTCTGATGCTTTTGGTGCGGCTCATACTCCAGCAGGTGCCATTCCAAATCACCCCAAACGTTCCACTCGCTCCACTGGCCAAACTCCATGCTCATAAACAGCGTCTTTTTACCCGGGTGGGTGTACATAAAGGTCTGCAAACACCGCAGGTTGGCAAATTTTTGCCACGGGTCGCCCGGCATTTTGCCCAGCATATTGCTTTTGCCGTGCACGACTTCATCGTGGGAGAGGGCTAGCATAAAATTTTCGCTAAAGGCATACCAAATGCTGAAGGTAACGTTATTTTGGTGAAACTGTCGGAACCACGGATCCATGTGGAAATAATCCAGCATGTCGTGCATCCAACCCATATTCCATTTCAAGTTGAAGCCCAG
>JBCCNE010000183.1:0-8391 GCA_039026015.1 Cyanobacteria bacterium P01_C01_bin.70
CAAGTGTAGCAAGAAGCAAGATACCCTCTATTCTCAAGCACAATAGATAAGGCCTGCAAATTCATCACTAGGTCTTGCACGAAGCTCCTGTGCTGTTCGGCCAGTCGGACAAACATGGCAATTTCCTCCACTCTCAGAAACTATTCTAACCGGCAATCTTTAGATTGTCTTAATAAGTGCTTGTAATGAGTTAGATTTCTGCTCCCTATTGCTCAAAATCACCTTTGCAAGCGCTTTTCAAATCTCTGCACCCAACTAGCGTTGCCCAACAATCTATTTGAAGCGAACTAACCTTAACGCTCGTGCCTCAGAGTCTCTGTATCTTCTTAGACGATTGATGAGGCGATGCACGATTTGTTATTAGATTTCGTTCTAACGCATTCTGACCAAAAGTGTCTGGAATGCTCACAAGTTTTCATTAACAAACTTTGCTAGGCGTATTCCATCTAAAAAGTCCAGGCTTTGATGCTGCCGAATGGACTTTGTCCTGGCAGGCTTACTGGCACTTTCTAGACTCTGGACAAGAATTAGTTGGAACATTCTAATTGAAGTTAGCTTTATAAATCGGGGCTGAGAAAAACTAGCGTTAGCTCCTCCGTAGGCTTGACGTCAGCCTGCTCTCTCGGCTGCGTAAGGGCCAAACTGATATCGTCAAATCCGCTGCTGATTCTTATTTTCGCGTTTTGGCGTCAGCGATTTCTATCCTTTTTAAGGTCAGAAGCGGGGCAGGCCCAGGTGTCAATTCCAACTGATTTAAAGCAATCGCATGGGCATCCTGCCTGGTAAAAAGCCGCTCGATATTATTTTTGGGCTGGAGAGCTGAATCTGAAAAGCTGCCAGGAGCGGGTAGCTTTCACGGTAAAATTTTCGAGATGTTAAAAAGTTTTGAGTCATGGTTGAACGTCCCATCAAAAAGTCAGAAAGGGCGGCTCGCGAGGCAAAAGCAGATAGTGACAATCGCGAGGGGCGCAGCAATGACCGTCGTGACCGCGATCGCAAAGGTCGCAAGGGTGGCAAAGGTCGAGGCCGCCGCGATCGTGAGGAAAAGAAGCCGGCTGTGCCTCCAGCCCTGATGCGTGGCCCCAAGCCCCAGCCCAAAGTCGCAGCGCCGGAACCCGAACCTGAAGCGGCGGCGGCAGAGGGCCTGAGTGATGCCGCAGGTGAGGCAGAGGCTGAGGCCACCGACGCGGTAGCCGATCCGGAAAAAGCAGAATAGCCAAAAAAAATCCCCGGCCAAATTGGTCGGGGATTGCTATCAGGGTGCATCTACCATTCCACTGTTCGTTAGAGCACAGTTCCTATCCGGACGCTCCTGAACTTTTTCTGAGCGCTAATTTGCCAAAGCCTTCTCAAGCAGTCCTGAGATTGCCGCTGAGCCTTGATTTCAGGGCTGCTCTGCCAAATCAATACAGAAGTATGAGCATCGATATTACGGATATCGATGAGCGCTTGAGAACACACTGATATTCCGGAGCTGCCGTCGATGCTCTCAGCGACGCTGACAGAACGTTTTGGATCGCCTAATCTGAGTGTTCACAAAACAAAATCGGGCGGCGTTCAGAGCATCCGGAAATTATGTTTGAAAGCTAATTTGCCAAGGCAGTCTCAAGCAGCCCCCGCGATTGATGCGGAGTCGGAAATTGAGCGATCGTCCGCCAAATCAACCTAGTGCAGCGTCAAGATTGAAATTGTGGATGGCATTCTTCTGTATTGCCTTCTTGACGATACTTTCAGGGATAGCCAACGCACAAAATCAAAACTAACAGACCACTAGAAACGTGACGGTCTTGATTTCACCGACATTCAAAGAATCTGTAAAGCTCCCTGACGCTGATGGCCTGGAAGGGACTCAGTCAATCAGAGTTATGATGGGCCCAACATTGATAACGTTTAAGCTCGCTAAGCTGCTAACTCATTGGTGAGAGGCTGCCAGCTGAAGACGCGATCGCCGCCCATTTCTAGAACAACCTTGACGTTGGGCAGCGTTTTGGGCAAATCGGTCAGATACGCAATCTCCTGTTGGGATAAGATGTTGCCCTCAATGAGCCACAAAACGATGCCCTTGGCGTGAGGAGGCAAATGCTCTAGACGATAATTCACAATGGGAGGCACAAAGTACCGATAACCCACTGCCGCATCCTGACCAGTGGTCTTTTTGCCTAAATGCGGTGGCCGCACGCCATGAATATCGGTCAAATAGGCGGATAAGTCGCCTAGGCCTTTGACGGTGAGATTAATAGGCTCATAGCCTGCGGCCCGCAAGCGCCGCTGATAGCGACCCTCAAACCCGCCTTCTAAAGGAGCCCTGACCGCTAGCGCCCCAGACGATTCTAGATCTTTGACGAATCGCTTGTTAGGGATCAGCAGGTTTGTCGCCCCCACAAGGCCGAAAATACGTGCAAAGTTAAGAGTCACCATAGAGCTATAAGTACTTTTATTTAGTATTCTCCTATCGTACTGGGTTGTGACCATCTGGGGCAGCTACCGCAGTCAGCTTTTCGGCAACAGTAGCTGACTGCAGCACCGCAATTATGTCCTTATCGCGGGCAACTAGCCCAACGCCTGAGTCAACGCCTGCAGCTTTAGCCGAATTTCAGCGAGTTCTTGCTCCGGGCTAGACGCGGCGACAATACCCGCTCCGGCGAAGAGCCGCGCCTGATTTTGGTGAATCAGAGCAGAGCGAATGCCAACGATAAATTCGCTGTTCCCCACCGGGTCAATCCATCCCAAGGGAGCCGCATACAGGCCACGATCGCAGGTCTCGCTTTGGCGGATGCGCTCGCAGGCCACTGCCATGGGCACGCCTGCGACGGCAGGGGTAGGGTGCAGCGATGCCACCAGCGTCAGTGGCGAGATTGCCGGGGGCACCTCAGCGCAGATGGGCGTGTGCAGATGCTGAATATTTGACAGCCGCAGCAGCCCCGGCGGTGTGCTGTAGCAGGGATTGAGCCCGGCGGCTTCGAGCCGGTTGACAATGAAATCGAGCACAAGCTGATGTTCTCGCTGCTCTTTGGGCGTATTTAATAACCGCTGTCCGAGGGCGCGATCGCTTTCGGGAGTATCGCCTCTCGGGGCTGATCCGGCCAAGGCATCGGTCACCAACCGTCCCTGTCGAACGGTCAGCAACCGCTCTGGACTCGCCCCGATGAAGTGATGGTCGGCGGCGTCCGAAAAGGCAAAGATATGGCAGTCTGGGTAACGTGATCGCAGCCGGGGCAGGGCGAGCTCGCGGCGAAACGGCTGCGATCGCACGATTTTAAACATTTGGGCGACGACCTGCTTTTCTAACCGCTGAGATTGAATTGCTTGCAGCACGTCCTGCACTTGTTGCTGGAACTGCCGTTCCTCAGGGCGCGCTAGCTGCGGCTGCCAGGCCCCGGTATTGGCTGAGGCCGGGCTTTCCCACCGGCGAGCCGCAGGCGCAAATTCCTGTAGCTGACTGACTTGCTTGGCGATGGCCCGAGCCAGCGGCTTCAACAAACTGTGCGGGCGAATTAGCACGTTTGCAATCAAGCTGCAGCCCTGTGGTTGGCGCACCACCTGCCAGCGGGTCAGCAAAATCGTGGCGGGGGCAAAACTGCCCACTGCATCGGCCAAGGTGTCAAAAAACGAAAAGCTGCAGAAAAAGTAGGGGCCTTCGCGCCGTTGGGGAAAAGCCTGGAGGCGAGGCTGCCAGTTCGCGATCGCTTGACGGGCTAAAGAGAAGCGATCGCTGCCGCTAAAGTGCTCACAAATCAAGGCATCCCAGGCGGCGATTGCCTGACCGCGCGAGGGCGACTCAAAATAACACTGGCGATCGCGGGCCTGCGGCACCGTCAGCAACACTGCTAGCGGATCCATCGGAGGTAGAGGAAAAGCCAGACTCGCAATGTACTCAGAATTGGTTTGACAAGCTTGACGGAGACATGTTTTCAGCGCTTGAAGAATCTGCGAATAGCTGGGCAGCGAATTCGACCGTGAGGGTGCGACTGGCATGGAAATGGCTAACAACCGATATCAAAAATAAAATTCATAAAAATGGCATCGTCCAACCGCTTGGAGCCAGCCACAATCAGAGCCCGGAAGCCCTTGTTTAATGGTGGCACCAATTTCGCAGCGCTGCCGCGTCGCGACCACAAAAATCGCTTTACAGGGGATTCGCCAGACCGCCTGCGGCAGGCTAACTGAATCTGAACGCCGATTAAGCGGCGGACCGCTAGCCAATGCCCAAGCGACCGGCTAAAGATGGCGTCAGGGGTATTAAGGTCGCCAGCGTCAAAAATAAAGCTAACAAGCCCAGGGCCGCTCTGGCGTCGTCAGGTTCGGTGAGTTCATCGGTAGCCGGCCGCTCTTGACTGCGCTGCAAAAACAGAATCAAAACGGCCCAGTAGAGCGCTAGGGAATTTGCCAAGGACGCTATTACTAAAAATACCAGCGTAATTATCGTGGCTCGTTTGGCGATTTTGCGACCATAGATCGCCTGCACGATGCGACCGCCATCGAGTTGACCAGCCGGGAGCAAATTGAGGCCCGTGATAATCAATCCCAGCCAGCCCACCAGCACAAAGGGATGAATATCTACTAAAGGCTGAGTCAGGGCTTGGCCCAAGACGATTTTTGCTAGCGTTCCGACGAGTACTGACCCTTGGAAAAATTCAACCGGCAGTTGAAACTCACTGCCGGGATGAGAAAGCACCAGCCCGATAAGCAGTAACCCAAACGAGAGCAGGCCACCCGCGGCTGGGCCAGCGATCGCCACGTCAAACAGCACCGACCGATTGGGCAACACTGACTCAATCCGCGTCAGCGCGCCAAAAGCGCCAATATCCCAAGTAGGTAGAAAGAACGGCCAGCTTAACTGCACGGCCCGTCGCTGGGCCATCAACCAATGGCCCATTTCATGCACGATCAGAACCGTAAGCGTGCCCAGGGCAAAGGGCAAGGCTTGAGGCCATTTCTCGGGCGTCGTCAGCAGGTCAAACCCCATCAAGATGCCGCTAGCTTCCAGACAGGTGAGGGTGGTCGCGATCGCCATGACGACTGCAAACCCTTTTTGCAGAGGCGTCAGCGGTTGTGGGTCAGTGGTTTTGGGCAGCGCCACGACCACTGGCCGGCCCTGCAGATTAGCAATGAGGAAGAGGCGAAACCGCTGCTCGAGCCGTTCATCAGCTAATTCGGTCAGTTTAGCGATGGCCTTATTCGGTTCGGTTCGTAGATTGCCTTTAAAGATAGCTCCCTGATCGTAGGGCAGCGTTTCCGTTCGAAAGAATGTGTCAACACCAAAAATACCTTCCAGTGCCGTCCGGTCTTCAGGAGCGATCGTCGGCGCTTCGGCCTCTGGCTGAGCCGTCGCTGAGCGCTCAGTCGCCGTCTGATTCCGGCTCGGATCTTTCCCTGTCGCAGTCGTGGCGGTCGCTATTGCCGCAGGCACCTCCGTCTCATCCGCCTTAGCGGTTTCGCTCGTCGGCTCCGAGGCCGATACCGATAGGTAGTTTCTGAGCTTTTGAGCCGCGAGCTCGTCCTCTCCCAGCGTGCGCAGGCGACGACCCAGGTAGATGTAGGCTCCCGCCGAGACAATGACCAAAGCCAGCACCCCAGCTAAATTGATGTAGACGCCCAGGGTAAACAAGCCAAAAAACAACAGCCATGGCACCATCAACACAACGGATTGCAGCCAGGCAAAGACGCCAATTTTGCCATAGGGACGCGCCCGCACAAACCCCCACACGAGCAGGGCGATTGCAGCTAAAAGAATCAGTAATGTAACCATCAGTCGTTTATCAACGCAAGGCTTTAAATAGGGTTAATTAAGCTGTTGTCAAACAGTAAAGCATGCCGACTTTAAATTAACTTAACCGAGTCCGAGCGATCGCACAGAACCAACCCAGTGCGGATGTCCCCTTGACCAATAAATTCGTCTCCATGTCATCGGGCGATTCAAAAGGCAATGAAAAGCAAACTGCGGAGCTATGGAATTCAGAATTCAGAATTCAGAATCAGCGTATACCCACTCACCCTGTTACCTAAGTCCTGCAGGTAGGCTCTGAACACTTCTGCTAGACTGCCGCCATCTGCGTCTCCTGCCGCAAATATGCCTGAATAAACGGATCGAGATCGCCGTCCATTACGTCGCTTACCGCTGTGGTCTCTTCATTGGTACGCAAGTCTTTCACCATCTGATAGGGATGGAAGACATAGTTGCGAATCTGGTTGCCCCAGGCGGCCTCGACCATATCACCACGAATTTCGGCAATTTCCTGAGCCTGCTGCTCTTGCGCAATCACCAACAGACGAGCTTTGAGCAGGGCCATCGCTTTTTCACGATTTTGTAACTGCGATCGCTCTTGGGTACAGCGCACCGAAATTCCGGTGGGAATGTGGGTAATCCGCACCGCCGTTTCAACTTTGTTCACGTTTTGACCGCCCGCGCCGCCTGAACGCGAGGTCTTGATTTCCAAATCTTTTTCAGGAATTTCTAGCTCAATTGACTGATCCAAAATGGGCATCACTTCGACCCCGGCAAAGCTGGTCTGCCGCTTACCGTTGGCGTTAAAGGGTGAGATGCGCACCAGCCGGTGGGTGCCTTTTTCGGCTTTCAGATAGCCAAAGGCATAGCGCCCCTCAATTTCCAACGTAACGGATTTGAGCCCCGCCTCATCGCCCTCCGACTGCTCAACCAAAGCAACCTTGTAGCCCTGCGACTCTGACCAGCGGGTATACATCCGCAGCAGCATTTCAGCCCAGTCCTGAGCGTCGGTGCCGCCGGCACCGGCGTTGATAGTCAAAACCGCCCCGCTGCGGTCATAGGGACCAGAAAGCATCTGCTGCAGTTCCCACAGGTCAAGCGCCCGATTCAAGTCGACAAGAGTCGTTTGAGCCTCCGTTAGCAGCGCTTCATCAGAGTCTTCTTCCAGCAGTTCCAGAATCGTTGCGATATTGGCGACCTGTGTTTGCCAGCGCTCAAGTTGGTCGAGTTGCGCCTTGTAGTCGTTTAGGGATTGCAGAACTTTCTGGGCATTTTCCGGGTCGTCCCAAAGTTCCGGCTGAGCCGCTTGCTGTTCTAAATCTTGGATTTTGGCGGTAATAGCGTCAACGTCAAAGATATTCCTGAGCATTGCCCAGGCGCTCAGTTGACGTTGCGAGATCCCGCTTTAGATCGGTCGTTTCCAACATGATGAGTGTAAATGTGTGGTGGACTCCTATGCTAGGGCGATCGCGCTTAATCAGCAACTTTGCCCAACCCATTATCGAATGGTGGAACCTCCAAGACAAAGTCCAGCCGCTCGATCGTCAGTCACCCACCGAACCCCTCGTTGCCTGGGAGTGGACCCAGGCAGCGTTAACGCCACCCCCAAAAACGATTCGTCCTTACCTGCAGGATCGCCCTCGATCCGTAACGCAGCCTTAAAACCTTTCTGTAGAAAAGCCTAGACGCTTTCGAGACGCTGCCGAGACGCTAGCGCTACTAAGGTTTACTCATCTTTATTCGGCCTGTGTTGACTCGACTGCAAACTTCAGCTTTAAGGGGGCACTGACAAAAATGGTTTCTCGCTCAAGAAAACAAGAGCCCAGGTCCCAGCTAGAAATCACAGCCCCTTCCCTGCCATCCATTAAGGTGGCCACAGCAATTCATGAATCGCCGGCTGTTGACGTCATCGTTCTCGCCTTTAGTGCCGATCCGATCGCCCGTTGGACGTGGCCTGACCCGCAGCATTACGTCGCCTATTTCCCCAGCTTCGTTGAGGCCGTTGGGGGCAAAGCGTTTATCAGTGGCACGGCGTATTACGCCGATGGCTATGCGGGGGCTGCCCTGTGGCTCCCGCCAGACATTCATCCTAACCACGCTGAATTGATGGATTTTTTGCAGCACACTGTATCCAAGCCGCGCCAAAAAGATGTTTTTACAGTGTTTGAAACCATGGAGATCTATCACCCAGATGAACCCCATTGGTATCTAACAGTCTTGGGCGTTGATCCCTATCAGCGGAACCAAGGATATGGGTCGGCGTTAACGCAGCAGGCGCTGGTGCAGTGCGATCGCGATCAAGTTCCCGCCTATCTGGAATCGACAAGCATCAAGAGCATCCCCTTTTATGAACGGCAAGGATTTGAGGTACTCGGCACGGTTCAGGTGGAGACCTCCCCCCCGCTCTTTCCCATGCTCCGCCGCCCCAAATAATTGAGGAAATAATTGATGATGACGCTTAGGAAAAATCAACCAATGCTAGATAGTCAAATACTGTTTGAGCCGATGTTCTCGAAACCTTTAATCTATGTTCTAGATTACGGAGACTCGCCAGATGAGTTGCCCCATACCCTTTGGCAGAAAAGTCTCAAGGGCGAATCTGATGTCTTCATTTCGCGCGCCGAGATTGATTTAAGAAAAGCAATGCGATCGCTATCTTTTGGAAC
>JBCCNE010000184.1:0-8376 GCA_039026015.1 Cyanobacteria bacterium P01_C01_bin.70
GTCTGCTGGCGAGCTTGTTAATGGCTAGCTGCATGACGATTACGCCCGATCGGCAAGCTGATTCTGAGCCGGTAATTCCAGCTCAATCGGTCGACCCCAGCGATACAGACAAAGCGCCTGAAGAGTCCGCTGATGACTCGGTGACGGTAGCTACGGCGGAGAGCACGCTCATCCCTGCCGCGGCGATCGCGGTAGAAGAGGCACCAACACCGCTAACGCCTGCAGCCCTGTGGCAGCAGCTACAGCAACCAGAAGACACCCTCTACGTGGTCATGATGCGCCATGCCTTGGCGCCTGGCACAGGCGATCCGGACAACTTTCAGCTTGACGATTGCTCAACCCAGCGCAACTTGTCGCAGGCGGGGCGAGAACAAGCAGCTCAAATCGGCCAGGCCTTTCGCGATCGCGGCGTGACGGTTCGCCAAGTGCTTTCCAGCCAATGGTGTCGCTGCTTAGAAACGGCTGAACTGATGAATCTGGGAGACGTTGAGCCCTATCCCGCTCTGAATTCATTTTTCCGCGATCGCCGCACTGCTGAAGCCCAAACGACCGCCGTCAAGGAATATCTGCTGGCACAGGCGGATCAGCCTGGAGTTGTTGTCATGGTGACCCATCAGGTGAATATCACAGGCCTAACGGAAATTTTTCCCCAATCGGGAGAAGCCGTGGTCTTGCAAGTCGAAGACAGCCGACTCCTTCAGATGGGCCAGTTCTTACCTCAGTTCTAGGGGCGGATTTGAAGAGCGATCGCGCTAGAGTAATGAAACTGCTGTAAACCTTGGCGACTCAGCTCTTCATGCAAACTCAGGAGTGCCCCACGCAATATCACGATAGCCTGTGCGATCGCGTCTTTATTCGCCTCTTCAGCCGTAAAATCGCCAACGCCGTGGGTGAACCAACCTCTCTGTCTGGCTATGACGGCTTTGTCGACCTATCGCAAAAAATTATGCAGGGGCGCAGTGCCTCAGAACAGCAAGCCCTAGTCGCCGTGGTGTTGCAATCCCTCGTCCCAGATCCTGTCCTCTGGCTGATTCGTACGCTGTTTTCTCCCACACGCCTCGTTTGCGAACTTAACGCCTGGTTTGCCACGATTCTGTTCGAGTGGCTCGTGGGCCCCTGCGAAGTGACCGAAGTGACCGTGAAAGGCGATGACCATGCTCCTCGCCAGCAAAAAAGCGGCGTTTATATTCAAAAATGCCGCTATCTGGAACAGAGTCGCTGTGTCGGCATGTGTGTCAACATGTGCAAATTGCCGACCCAGCAGTTTTTCACGCAAGACTTTGGCATTCCCTTAACGATGACGCCAAACTTTGAGAACTTTAGCTGTGAGATGGTCTTTGGGGTAGCACCCCCATCCCTGGAAACTGAGGACTGTTACCAAACCGCTTGCCTCGTGAACGCCTGTGCCGTTGCCTGCACAGACGGCCGCCCCTGCCCCAAAGTCCGTGATTAAGCGACCGATAGCGTTCTGTGCGTCAGTTGCTAAGAACAGCTAGCCGAGATGGCGGTCGCGACTGACGCGGCTACTGGGGCATCACGGTCAGCGCTGGAGCGGCATTGACCGCTGGGGAGACGTTCATGGCCGCTTGCTCAGTTTGCTCACGAGCATCTCCCATATCGGCCACAACCGCGTCACGCAGCTGCTCCCGCAGATGGGGCATAACCGCCAGGGCTCTCGTCCAGTCAGGAATTTGGGTGCCGGCAGCATCGTTGAGATAGTCATCGCCAGCTTCTAGAATCAGCTTTTCAAAGCGCTCCAGAGTGACTTCTTCCTTATGGCGATCATATTCAATGCCGTTAAACCGCGCATCGACAAAGTACTGCCGGGTCAGATTTTGCGCTTCCCGCCGGAACTTGACGCCTAAAGCGCGAATGTGGTCCCGTGAGATGGCCACCTGTTCCGTTTCAGTCAGGGTGCGCAACACCGATTTGAGAATATCGCGGCACATTTTTTGGAGGCCCTGATCCGAGGAAGCGCCTAGCACCTGGTGCTTATGCTCAAAAATGCCAAGGTCAACTTGGGCGATGCGCTTGCGGGCGACATTCCGATAAACCTCGGCCAAGAGCCCCACTTCCAGGCCCCAGTCGGCGGGGATACGAGTATTGAGGGCCAAATCGCTGGTCAACGCAAATTCTCCCGATAGGGGATAGCGGTAAGAGTTCAGGTAACGCAGATAGTCGCGGTAGCCGAACAGCTCCATCAAGGAAGTAATCAGCGGCGTTACAAACAGTCGCGTGACCCGACCGTGCAGACGCCGGGGGTGTTCACTCAGACGGGTATAGTAAGCCTTGCTGAAGGCGATGCCAAACTCGCGCTCTAGCAGAGGAAAAAGGAGCTTGAGAGGATAGGTTTTGTCGTAGGTGACAATGTCGGCATCGTGGAGGGCGATCGCCATTGCTTCGATGGAGGCAATGCCCAACCCTAGCCAAACAGCTCGGCCTTTACCCTGATGCTGCATCAAATCAAGACCCTGCTCTTGGAGTTGAGCTAACAGCTTGGTAATACGAGGGCCATTTTCCCAGAGCACATAGGTTGGTTGAGGCAGCACTCGAAAAAAGTCAACTGCCTTGAAATACTCTGCCGCTGTCTTGGCATAGAGGCTAATCACCACCGTATTCACAAAGCGGCAGTGCATCAGCTGATTGCGAATCTGCGTCAGCGCTGGCCGTTTTAGCTCTTCGTACAGGGATGGAATCAGGACTGCTGTCGGCAGAGATTGACTGATCTCAGTTAAGTGATCGTCAAGTCGCTCGATATCGCAGCCGAGATCATGAATAGTTGTAATGAGATCTTGTTTATAATCCACAAAACCTCTCTCCCGCAAAATTACAAGAAAATTATTCAGGATAGCGGGAAAAAGGTCTGTCAAGAACGCTACGGCAGCCGACGCACAAACCGCTGTCTTAACGTAACCAGCCTTTGAGTCGGGAGGCCACTTGAGGTCTTCTTAACTTACGCATGGCTTTAGTTTGAATTTGGCGTACTCGCTCCCGAGAAAGATTGAACATATTGCCAACTTCTTCAAGCGTATGAGTTTCGCCAGTAGCTAAACCATACCTCAAGGTGATGATGTCTTTTTCGCGTTCGGTAAGGACTTCTGATAGCACTCCGGTGATTTCTTTTCGCATCATCGATTCGCTAATTTTGGCCTCTGGCGTTTGGGTATTGCCGTCCTCTAATAGCTCCATTAATTCCGTATCTTCGCCTTTGCCAACTCGATGATTGAGTGACAGCGATCGCCGCCGTACTTGCTGCAAACTCCGCAGTTGATCAGGAGCCATATCTAACGCTTCAGCCAGCTCTGCCTCAGTTGGATTACGCTGCAAATCGCGTCGCAATTCTCGATGGGCTTTCTTGAGCTTGTTGAGCTTTTCAACAATATGAATCGGTAAACGAATTGTGCGGGCATCATTGGCAATCGTGCGGGTGATGCCCTGGCGAATCCACCAGTAAGCATAGGTGGAAAACTTGTACCCTTTATCAGGATCAAATTTCTCGGTGGCACGATTTAAACCTAGCGCCCCTTCCTGAATTAAATCTAAAAATGGCACGCCTCGATTTAAATAACGCTTAGCGATGGAAACAACTAGACGCAGGTTAGAACGAATCATGCGGCGCTTAGCAGCCCGTCCGTGGTGCAGCTTCTGTCGAAACTCGCTTTCACCGAGACCAAAAGCCGCAATAATTTCTGCTAAGGCTGGAGGGTGGCCCTTTTCCTCAATCCATTCTTCTCTAAACTCTTCAATCTGGCCGAGAAATCTGACTTGACGGGCCAACTCAATTTCTTCAGCAGGTTTCAGCAGAGGATAGCGTGCCATCTCTTTAAAGAAGGCTCCAACGGCATCATCCGTAATGGTTTTTTGATAGCCCGGCACACTGAGTTCCGAGAGAGAATCTTTGATCGTGTACTGCGCTGACACTTCAGAATCTTCATGCCAAGAAGTGTCATCTTTAGCGGTTTGAGCAGCCACATCATCCGATTTATCATCGGCATTGACAACATCTAACTCATCGTCAGCTAGACCGACATGAGCCAAAGTTTCAGAATCAGTTTCCGGAGAAATAAAGAAGGCTTCCATGAGGATTAATTGTAGGCTTCTAAGGCCCTCGCTTTTGAGGCGTTTATACTCGAATTTGCGGCAAAATAGCAACCCATTTTAGAAAATTAATATTTTTCATGCAGTGCAAAGATCTTTCCCTCAAGGGATTGGGCTGTTTTATGGGATATGTAACGATCTTCAGAGATTGTTACCGCTTGTAAAATGTAGTGGATTTCACCTAAAAAGCTAACGAAAACCTTAAGAGTTTACAGAGCTTCGCAAGCATAGCGATAATCGCTAAAAAATGCCAGCTTTTTAGGTAGCGATCGCGCTATTAACGACCAAATTGATCAAGTGAGGTTGATATTAAGAGCGAGTCAACAAAATGGGTGTCGGCGTTAGTCGATTGTGCTGGTGCTCAGGGACTATATACCTATAGTTTGCCGTCGACTCTGTCGGTAGCGGTGGGCGACATTCTCAGCGTGCCGTTTGGGACCCAGCAAGTGGGGGCCATCGCCATTCAGATCACCGATAGTCCACCCGCTAACCTGACAATTGAAAGCATTCGTCCGGTGGCGGCTATCATCAGCCCTAGCCTGTTTTCGCCCACCTACTGGCAGTTGATGGCGCGGGTGGCAGCCTATTATCAGACGTCTCTGATTCAAGTGATTCGCACGGCTCTACCGCCGGGATTGCTGCGGCGATCGCAGCGCCGCGTACGCTTGCGGCCCGAAGCGGTGCCCCCCGATGCCGCCCGCTTTCTTGCCCCGGCCGCCGCGTGTGTGCTCAATCAGCTCCAGCAGTCCGCCCAGGGCGACTATACCTGGCAGTATCTGCGACAAAAATGTCGCGCTGCCTATCGCGGCATTCAGGCTTTGGTAGATCGCCAGTGGGCAGAAAGCTACTTGGCCCTGCCGACGCCCCCTCGGCCCCAGTGCCGTCAGGCGGTGACTGTGGTGCAAATGCCTGCCCCTGAAGACAAAGCCGTAACCAAGCGCCAGCAAGAGGTCTTACTGCTCTTACAGCGGCGCGGCGGCGATCTGTGGCTGCAAGAAGCCCTGCAGTATTGCCGTACGACTAGCGCCACCCTACGAACGCTGGCAAAGAAAGGATATCTGGCACTTGAAGACCGAGAAGTGCTGCGGCAGCCCGCCATGCCCATCCTTGACAGCGATCGTCCCAAAATCCTCACTCCGGCCCAGCAGACAGCGCTCAACACTTTGCAGACCGCTCAGGGCTACGAAATTGCCCTGCTGCACGGGGTTACAGGCTCTGGCAAAACAGAAGTTTATCTGCAGGCGATCGCTCCCCGACTGGCTGCCGGTCAATCCGCTTTAGTCCTGGTGCCAGAAATTGGCCTCACGCCACAGCTTACCGATCGCTTTCAGCAGCGTTTTGGTGATCGGGTCTACGTCTATCACAGTGGCCTGTCCGAAGGTGAACGCTACGACGCCTGGCGGCGCATGCTGCCAGGGGAGCCCATGGTGATAATTGGGACCCGATCAGCCGTCTTTGCGCCGCTGCCCCAGCTGGGCATCTTAATTTTGGATGAAGAGCATGACGGCAGCTTTAAGCAAGATCAGCCCATGCCTTGCTATCACGCTCGCACCGTTGCCCAATGGCGTGCTGAGTTGGAGTCTTGTCCCCTAGTGCTGGGTTCCGCTACGCCTTCCTTAGAAAGTTGGGTGCAGCACTTATCGGCGGCAGCGCCTAGTGGGGCACCCACGGATACGGGTTCCCCACCAGAAGCTGCCATGCCGGTTCGGCATTATCTTTCCCTGCCTGATCGCATTCACCGCCGGCCTCCTCCTCCCGTCACTGTAGTAGACATGCGGCTAGAGCTCCAGATTGGCAACCGCTCGATCTTTAGCCGTTCGCTGCGATCGGCTTTAGAAACGATGCAATCTCGCCAGGAACAGGGCATCTTGTTCATTCAGCGGCGCGGACACAGCAGCTTTGTCTCCTGCCGATCATGCGGCTACGTCGTCATGTGTCCCCACTGTGACGTGTCGCTGTCTTATCATCAGCCCCGCACCGGCGCGACTGCTTGGTTACGCTGTCACTACTGTGGTTTTGGACAAGTGCAGCCTCCTACCTGTCCGGCCTGTGGCTCACAGTACCTCAAGCACTTTGGCAGCGGTACCCAACGGGTTGAGCAGGCGATCGCCCAAGAACTGCCAGAGCTGCGCTGTCTGCGGTTCGACAGCGACACCACCCGCGCCAAAGGCGCACATCGAGCTTTGCTAGCTCGGTTTGCCCAAGGTGAAGCAGACGTGCTAGTAGGAACCCAAATGCTGACCAAGGGCATTGACTTGCCGCAAGTGACTGTGGTGGGCATTCTCGCCGCAGACGGTCTGCTGTATATGGCTGACTATCGCGCCAGTGAACGCGCCTTCCAGCTTCTAACCCAAGTTGCTGGACGCGCCGGACGCGGCGCTCAACCCGGTCGCGTGATCTTGCAAACCTACAATCCGGACAATCCAGTCGTGCAAGCAGTCAAAGCGCAAAATCTACCGCACTTTTTAGCCACTGAGCAGCAGCAGCGGCAAGCACTGAACTATCCTCCTGCTGGCCAATTAATTCTATTGCGCATCACCAGTCCGGATCGCCACGCTGCCGAACAAACAGCCCAAGCCCTGGCCGCCGAACTTTCTCATCGCCTGCCCGACCTCTGGTCGCTACTTGGCCCCGCTCCCGCCCCCATTTTGCGGGTCGCCCGCCGCTATCGCTGGCAAATCTTGCTTAAAGGGGCGATCGCTGCGCCGACACCCAACCTCACCAGCCTGGCCAAACAGTGCCCCAGCCAAGTAAGCCTCACTATCGATGTTGATCCTCTTAACCTGATGTGAGTCGTCATCTTAGGGGCTGGCATCATTGGGCTAGCCAGGGATGAAGCTCCTAGCCTGAAATCAGCACGGGCACGACAATGCCGATGACACAAGGCTTCTAGCCTTAATTGATGATGCGCTGGAGAGAACTGCATCAGTGAATCATCATTCCAGGACTATCGCTGCGCAGATAACGTTTAACATTGAGCCCGACTCACATGGCCTTGGGAGCTTTGCCATAAGCCTGCCAGGCCAAATCGATCAGGCCGTTCATAATAGCGACTGCTAGTACAGGGTTGCCTTTTTGCCCATCAATTCGAATATGAGGCACCATCGTGTCCTGTAGGCGATTTTTCAATACGTCCACGTCTAAAAAGCCGGCCGGGGTAGCAAGAATCAGGGCAGGGCGTACCTGATTGGTTTCCACTAATTCCACCAGCGATTCCAGCGCCGTTTGGGATTCACCAACCATGAAAATGCCTTCGGGATAGCGCTTTGCCAGGGTTTCAATACCCCAAGCAGTCTTGCTCTTACCCTTTTGAGGCCGGGTCAGAGCATCCATACTGCAATAGACTGGATTCACAAAAGTCGCTTGGATAGGGGCAGCAATGCCGACTTGCACCATCGGCACATCCACAACAATCGTGGTGCGAGCCGCCAATGCTGCCGCCCCTGAAGTCAGCGCATGCTCTGAAAAGTGCACCAGAGAAGCAAAATCAAAGTCAGCAGTGGCATAAATGACCCGCCGCACCAACTCATATTCCGAAGGAGTAAACATGTGGTGGCCGATTTTGCGATCAATCACTCTCAAACTTTGGGCGTCACTCACATGCCATTCCATCATTTACTCCCAGCACTGCCGTGAAAGCGTGTGCCTATAGTATAGGGGGTTGGTGAAAACCCTTAGAGCTAATTTACCAAGGGAATCTTAAGTGGCCTTCAGATCAAGGCTGGATAGGCATTTGAGCAACCCTCAGCTAACTCCACTAAAAGTGTGACGTCTATGACATCATTGACGTCCACGGAGTTTCTATTCATCGCTTCAGCGCACTGTCTGCAAGTCTCTCCAGACAAAGACTGAGAGCCGATAAACGTGGAAGAAACTTGCAGGATCAATGGTGACCTTTTCTGGCCAACTCTAAATTTATCAATGGAGGAAAGTTAGCCAGAATAGACAGGGCAGTCTCAAAAGCAAGATCTGAGGAGTTCGTTTACAGACCCAGGATGTGGTTATGCCGGTAGACGCGGACACATCTAAGCAAATCTTGTCAGCGATTACAGGGATTCTCTCAAAGGAAATCCAAAAGAAGAAATAGACTGCGATCGCGCTTCGCATGCCTCATGAAGAAACCGCAGAACAGATTTTGGTTGGTGAATAGTCGTGACTATTTGCCACTTAGGAAATCAAATACGGTAAGGTTTTTGCATTCCACACAGAGGAGTCTTGGTGAAAATATGACTCACCTTAAGCGCTAATTTACAAAAGAAACCCTAAAGAGCCTGGAGA
>JBCCNE010000185.1:0-8321 GCA_039026015.1 Cyanobacteria bacterium P01_C01_bin.70
GGAACGCGTAGGTTTAGTTTAGGGACACGTAACGTAAATGGCACGAGAGAAGTTTGAAAGAAATAAACCTCACGTCAACATTGGCACCATCGGTCACGTTGACCATGGTAAAACCACGTTGACGGCAGCAATCACTATGGCGCTTGCTGCAGCCGGTGGCGCTAAGGCTCGTAATTACGAGGACATTGACGCTGCGCCTGAAGAAAAGGCTCGTGGAATTACCATCAACACGGCTCACGTTGAGTATGAAACCCAGAATCGTCATTATGCTCACGTTGACTGTCCGGGACACGCTGATTATGTGAAAAACATGATTACGGGTGCTGCCCAAATGGACGGTGCTATTTTGGTTTGTTCAGCTGCTGATGGCCCTATGCCTCAGACTCGCGAGCACATTTTGTTAGCTCGCCAGGTCGGAGTTCCCGCTCTCGTGGTGTTCTTGAACAAGGAAGACCAGGTTGATGACGAAGAACTGCTAGAGCTAGTTGAGCTTGAGGTTCGTGAGCTGCTCAGCGACTACGAATTTCCAGGTGATGATATTCCCATCACTATTGGATCTGCCCTGAAAGCGGTTGAAGCTTTGACGGCCAATGCCAAGATTGGAAAGGGTGACGATAACTGGGTGGATAAGATCCTGGCGCTGATGGATAGTGTGGACGAGTATATTCCCACTCCTGAGCGTGACGTTGATAAGCCCTTCCTAATGGCGGTTGAGGACGTATTCTCCATCACGGGTCGAGGAACTGTGGCGACTGGCCGGATCGAGCGTGGCATCGTTAAGGTTGGCGAAACTATTGAGATTGTGGGCATTAGAGACACTCGCAGCACCACCGTAACGGGCGTTGAGATGTTCCAAAAGACTTTGGATCAAGGTCAAGCGGGTGACAACGTCGGGGTACTGCTGCGAGGCATCCAAAAGGAGGATATTGAGCGCGGCATGGTGCTGGTGAAGCCTGGAACCATCACGCCACACACTCAGTTTGAGGGCGAAGTCTATATCCTGAAGAAAGAGGAAGGTGGACGTCACACGCCCTTTTTTGCAGGCTACAAGCCTCAATTCTACATTCGGACGACCGACGTAACCGGTGAGATTGCCGCATACACTGCTGACGATGGCAGTACCGTAGAAATGGTGATGCCAGGCGATCGCATCAAAATGACGGTGAAGCTGATTAACCCCATTGCGATTGAGCAAGGCATGCGCTTTGCAATTCGTGAAGGCGGACGTACGGTTGGCGCCGGTGTCGTTTCTAAGATCGTCGAATAGACACTCTCTGAGCTTTTGAGGGGGAGAGTTCTGCACTGCGGAACTCTCCTCTTCCTGTCTCAAAGATGGGTGACTTTCGCCGGGCTACTTCAGAACCTTGAAAATTGAACTTAGGTAACTTGCATGGCAACTATTCAGCAGCAAAAAATTCGGATTCGCCTGAAAGCATTTGATCGGCGTTTGCTCGACACCTCTTGCGAAAAAATCGTGGATACGGCAAATCGGACAAATGCTACGGCAATCGGCCCAATTCCCTTACCGACAAAGCGGAAAATTTATTGTGTGTTGCGATCGCCTCACGTCAACAAAGACTCCCGGGAACACTTCGAAACTCGCACTCACCGCCGCATTATTGATATTTACCAGCCCTCTTCTAAGACCATTGATGCCCTAATGAAGCTCGATTTGCCGGCCGGTGTTGATATTGAAGTAAAGCTGTAGCAGTGTTCTCTGACCGCCATTGCCGATTGCGCCTCGGTGCTTTAAGCGACTTTCACGATGGGCTCAGGGCCGCATGTTAAAAAATGATGCGATAGAATAAAGTGGCTTAGTTAGCTAACGTTGACTTCGTTAGCTGCTGCCACTACTGCAATCTTGGCCTATTGAGATAATGCCTGCTTCATCATTGGCTGTTAGAGAACTCCCACTATTTCCCCTGCCCGAGCTAGTTTTATTTCCAGGAGCTCACCTACCCCTTCATATTTTTGAGTTCCGCTACAGAATCATGATGAGCACGATACTTCAGGGCGATCGCAGCTTTGGAGTATTAATGTTTGACCCGTCGACCAAAGAACCCGCTCGCATTGGCTGTGCGGCCGAAATTCTGCATTCTCAAAAGCTGCCGGACGATCGCATGAAAATGTTGACCGTTGGCAAACAGCGCTTTCGAGTTTTAGATTACGTTCGTGAAAAGCCTTACTTAGTCGGCCTGGTTGAATGGATCGAAGATCAGCCGACAGAGCAAGATTTGGGGCAACTTGTTGGTGAAGTCGATCAGCTACTGCGAGATGTCGTCCATCTCTCTGCGAAGTTAACGAGCCGAGAAGTCGAACTGCCCAACAATATTCCCTCTTTGCCTCAAGAGCTGTCCTACTGGGTAGCCAGCAATCTTTACGATGCGGCGGAAGAACAACAGGCGCTTTTAGAGATGGTGAGCACGGGTAATCGCTTAGAGCGTGAAGCAGAAATTCTGATGACGACTCGCAACCATCTGGCTGCCCGTACAGCGCTAAAGGATGTTTGGGAGTAGCGTCTTTTAATATCGATTTTGAGCTGTAGATTTTCGATTTTGGATTCAAGACTGCTCAGCTGACTTTTCTACACGTCACATCTGTAGCTTGAGAGAAGCAAAACGGTATCACTAGCGCTTAATGTCGGCAAATTCTTAAAGAAAAGCGAGACGCCGTGGGTTGCGTCTCGCTGCTGAGCCCACCCAAGGGTGCACCCGATACTGTTGACTCAGATGGGCATTCTAGAACGTATAGCCGACACCGATGACACCATTGACGTCACTATCATCGTAAATTGACCAGTTGACGGCTCCATTAAGCGTCATTTTATCAGTCACTCGGTAATCAACTCCCGCAGTGAGCAGCGGCCCCACGTCACTGTCGTCTCCAGTGCGGGCAGCAATTCCTCCTCCCGCGTAGGGCAACAGCTTGCCATTCTGGGTGAGTGAGTTGAAATCATACGTCACCGGCAACAAGAAAGCGGTCTGGCCATCATCTGAAAAATCGAGATCAGTAATTAAGCCAGGACGCACAGAGACATGATTGCCCACCGTGAATTTGCTGTTCACCGCGAGACCCAAGTCGCTGTCACCCAGATCACCGACGCCAACGCCTAGACCCACATAGTTATAGTCGGTCGGCGGCGTTTGAGCCGACGCAGCGGTCGCCACAGCAACTGAACTAGCCAAAGTCAATGCAATTATCGAAAAGAATCGAGCTTTCATGGGAACCTTCCAAATATGAGGTAAAAGTTGCAGCCAGAGGACGCTGCCTCAAACTGTGTAACCGTTGTAGCGCTGTCGATCCTTGAATGTGCCAATTGAGTATGACACTTGCCTGGGTGGTAAGTTTGGCTTTTCCATTTACATAACAGGCGGGCAGTCGCGTAGCCTATCTTGTCGGCCCTTTGTAAATCGCCCTTGACCCGCTGCTAACCCAACTAATTGAGGCTTTCAACCGCTAACCGCGTTTGACGACGGGCTTCGAAAGCCCAGAAAACCCGCAACGGCTGGCTGATGTTTCTTCTCAAATGTCATCTGCAGCGCCTAAAACTAAGTTCCCTTACTGTGTAATCTTGCTCAGGTGGCACAAAGAGTGGCACATTCTTGAGGGCATGAGTAGCTGCAAGCGAGCGTGACAGCAGCGTCTCTGCCCATCAGACCATTGTGAAAATCAAGGAAAAATTATTGGCTGGCATGGCAATTACTGCTGCTAAGGCAAATCGCTGATTTTGAGCTAAGTCACGGACGGCGTTAAGGTCGCGAATGCCCCAGTCGGGATTTTGCGATCGCAGCGATCGGTCAAACGCCTCATTGCTGGGCGCAGTGTGCTGGCCTGCCCGCATAAACGGCCCATACAGATAAAGCACGTTACCCGTAGACAAAATGTCAGCGGCTCCGGCAAACAGCCCCTCACAGGCGGACCATGGCGAAATGTGAATCATGTTGACATTGACGATTGCTCGAATTTCCGCTGTCGCTGAGTTTTGCTGCTGCCATGTAGCGACCGTAGAAACCCACTGCGATTGCGTTACGTCCAGGTCAAGCGGTTCGCCCAGATTCGGTAGCGCCGCAGTCTGCCGCCAACTGCGAATGCTGTCTCTAGCAATCGGATTGGGATCACTGGGTAACCAGTAATGAGACGGGAACTGAGCGGCTAAAAACGCGGCGTGCTGTCCAGTGCCGCTGGCGATTTCGAGGATGGTTCCGGCTGCAGGTAAATGTTGAGTCAGCACTGACCGAATGGGCTCACGATTGCGCTCTGTTGCTGGGGCGTATTGACGGTGATCGACGAATCGGGACATTTTTGCAGGGTGGCAGGCTGTGAGGGGTAGCAGATTAGATGAGACAGGTGCGGTATGTGGGATGGGTGAGAGAGTCGTGGAGCATAAGGATGAAGCATTTTCGCGATATTATCACCCTGCTAGCCTAAAATGGCGAATCGAGAAGGCCTTGCCCGTATGAGGAGTAAGCCAATAGGTAGCTACCGGGCAGACTTTACAAAAATGGCGCGAAAAACGGGGAGATTTTTGTTCAAGGTCAAGGTTTCGCGATCAGTTTGAGCCGGAAAGGGACTATCGGCTAACCAGCCATCAACGGTGCGCTGAAAAGTTGAATTTTTGCTAAAGCGATCGCACATTTCCACCGCTACTGATTCCACATCTGACTGCAGCACAACTCGGCCTGTTACGGGCAAATACTGCGCTAGTGTCTGCACCAGTTCTGGCTGCACGACTCGACGTTTTTGGTGGCGTTTCTTAAACCACGGATCGGGAAATTGGATACTGACTTGCTGCAGCGTGTCGGACGGCAAGGTTTTCAATAGTTCCACCAGAGAGGCATTGGCATTGCCGAATAAAAAATGCAGATTGGTTAGCCCAGCGCGATCGCGCTGCTGCAGCGCCTGCTCTACCAGGGGCGCCCGAATTTCAAGACCTAAAAAATTCCAGGCTGGCTGCAAGCTGGCCATTTGACTGACAAAATACCCCTTGGCACAGCCAATATCCAAGTGCAGAGGTTGGTGGGGCTTCTGGTAAATTTCGGCCCAATCTAGTTTGCCAACTTGCGTCTGATATTTATGGCTAAGGGGATTAACATGTTGCCGAACTCGGACAGCCGCCACCGGCACAACTCCTGAACGATGATCTGAACTATTACCCTACAGCAGAACCGTGCTTGAAAATCGGCAATTGCAGCCAGCGTTAACGCTAAGAGCGTTTCCTCTAGAAAACATTCGGTTTTTGATGCTAGTGAATAGGCTTTGCCCTTGCAGGCTTGCTGATCTTCTCTCGGTTCTGGACAAGCGTTAGCTGGAACCTTCTAGGAGGTTCTGTTTAAGGACTGGAACACGCTTAAAAGTTTTCCTTTAACGTTTCTCTGAGCGCGAAAGCCGTGTCGTCGTCGGTGCTTGAGACCATAATCATGACGGTGGTGTTATCGGCATTTTCTAGACAGACAAATACTACTGTCGAATCTTCGGTAGTTCCAGCAACGCTGTTGTCTTCAACTTGAATATTGCTAAGTTCTTGATTGGTCAATGTGGTAGTAGCGCGATCAAGGCAGGCCATTGTGTCGCTGGTGATTGTTCGCCAAGCATAATATAAACCCGGGGATTGCGCTTGAGCTGGCAAGGCTGCCCAGGCAAGTCCCAGGGCCGTTCCCAAAATTGTCCCGATCCGCCAGCTAGTCATGGTCTCTCCGATAGTTTTTCCAAACACGCTATTACCTTTTCACACAGCAGTCCACAGCTTATGTAGAACCGCTAAAATCGCTACAAGCCTTAGGTAGTCAGTCTTAATTTCGCATTCCGCAGTCTTCTATAGTCGTAGTCTAGCTTTCTGACTGAGCAGTACTCAAGTTTTACCCGAGGCTTTTAGCCAGCTAGCCGCAACAGCCTGGTCAAAAGCGCCAAGGCTATTGTGGCGGGCGCGCTTTTGATAAACGGCCTCAAAAGTGGCGGTGGGTAAATCTGACCAGCCAGCGTTCCTTAATAAAAGGGTCGAGCTATGCTGAATAACGTTGCGTGGGAAAGGGCGAAAACCATGACCAGGGTAGGGCAAAAAATCGGGCAAAGACTGGCGTTAGCTCTATGTATCGGGACAATAGTGGCCTGTCAGTCGGCAGTTGAAACGACCGAGCAGCCTCCTACCAATTCGGAGGCACCGACCGAGCAATCGACAACTGATGAGCCAACGGCGAGTTCACCAGATGAAGCATCTGAGATCGCCCCTACGACGACCGAATCACCTGCTTCCAGTGCCGCAACCTCCTCCGAGGCGACGGCAGCGGCTCAAACCGGAGCGCCTGAACCCGAGCCGATTCCTCCTTTACCAGCGGAATGCGCTGACCCCAAAACCCAGATGGCGATGACCATGTGTGCCGCCGCCGAGTATGAACAGGCCGACACCCAACTCAACAACGCCTATCAAGCGGTTAAGGCTTCTGTCAGCTCCAACCAGGCTGATCAGCTAGTAGCTGCCGAGCAGGCCTGGCTAGACTTTCGCGATAGTTACTGCGATTTTGTCGCATCGCAATTTGCTGGCGGCTCGATTGAGCCCATGATCTACAACAGCTGTATGACTCAGCTAACGAGCGATCGCACTGCTGTGCTAGAACAAACTGCCGCCACTCCGGCAAGTTTTGAAGCAGTTGACCAAGAACTTAATGCGGTCTATCAAGAGCTGCAAACCTATCTAACCCCTGAGGATCAAGAACATTTGACCGATGCGCAACTAGCTTGGCTAGACTATCGTGATGCTCACTGTGCTTTTGCCAGCGGCAATACCAACACTTGTCTCGCACAACTAACAGATATTCGCACCAAGCAGCTTGAAGGACAGTTGGAAAGTCGATCGCTCTAGTACCTGACGATGAAAATTGAACGCCCCTTGCGGATGTCATCGCGGGCAAGAAGATGCCCGCATTGCACAGAATTAGAATTTATGCCATACAATACCAATCAATTTCTAAATAGCGTGTGGCGAAGAGAAACTGATAGTTGGGCAAGCGTTTGAATTGATTTAATTCTGTGATGAAAGCGAGCGATCGCAGCGTTGGAAGTTCTCAGCTTCACTAATAGAAATACTTGGCAAGTGATGTTTGGACTACTCTAAGGGGGTCCTCTAAAGCGCATTGAAAAGCGGGCGCTATGGGCAGCTCCTAAGCAGCAGATGCAGAGTTAATTTGTTGAGCTACCATCGTCAATTTACAGATGACGTTGTACTCACCATAATCAGCCAAATCATCCAGACCAATAGAGGTCAAAATCACCTCAGCAGATAGCCACAAAATCGATTGCAGCAGGAGTCGTTTCCATCGAACTTGCATGATCGCCACCTTAACGATTGCGGTATGCGCTAATAGCGCGGCCTGATTTCAACTTACCCCTATGAACTACGCGCTATCTTCTCGAAATTACGGAACTTCGAGTGCCCGATTATGAAGCGGCGGGTGTTCTTGCGCAGCAGCGATACGTGTTCTTGCGCAGCACTTTACAGTTCGGCTGCAATTACGGCCAAAATCAAAGGGGATTTACGAGCAATCGCACTTGCAACAGATCAGGCCTAGACCCCAGCCTAAAACGGGGAAGATTGACCAAGTCAACGTGCCCGCCGTCGCAATATCGAGCCCGATCATAAACGCACTGGCTAGAGCATATGTGAGCCATTGCTGCCGACGAGTCGTTGGCTCTGGTGGCTGCTGACTTGAACTTGAGGTCGCGGCAGATTCTTGTGAAGTCCACTCCGCCACGGCTGCTGACAGCATTTCTGGAGAAATATCTAATTCGAGCGCCATTTCCCGCAATTGCTGAGCCGAGAATCGGCTATCGGCACGTAACTCTAAGGCACGCTGCAAAATCTTTTGCACCGCCTTATCCGAATACGTGGCCTCGGAAGACCGGCGCGATCGCTGATTCGAGAATTTCGCTGGTGGCGGGGCTGGAACTGGATTGACAGAAGACATCGCAAGTTATTCAACAAGTTGCATATCAAGCATACTTGAATCTCATTTATTGTGCAATAAATTGCATACGAGTCTTGAGTATTCCTTCACGACAATTAATGCGACCTTACAATTAAGCAGCCTCTAAAAATGCCTCGATAGAATGTCGATGATATTTTCTTCACTCACCAAGAGGAAAGCGACATGGCTAAGAACTTGCTAGAGCAGCTCCGCGACCTCACTGTAGTGGTTGCCGATACGGGCGATATTCAAGCGATTGAGCAGTTTACGCCCCGCGATGCCACCACCAACCCTTCGCTGATTACGGCAGCGGCTCAGATGCCGCAATATCACAGCATCGTTGATGAAACCCTGTTGAAAGCC
>JBCCNE010000186.1:0-8297 GCA_039026015.1 Cyanobacteria bacterium P01_C01_bin.70
GATCGCGCCACTTCAAACGATGAAAAGGGAATATCTTTGCAGGCGAAAAACCTGGCTCCTATCGAAACTACCCGCTCAGACCATCGCCAAGGGACCAGATTCCTGGAGAGGCTCCTTTTTGCAGCTTGGTTAAAACCCATCAGACCACTAGAAGCCTTGTGCCGGCAGTACTGTGATTCCAGACTTAGCATTCTACGACATCAATAGCGACAGCCAGACGTGGATAATGTTGGCAAAAGCGGTGAAGCCAAAGCGCTAGGGCTGGTTCTCATTAACCGGGAAACGATTCATCCAGTCGAAGGCTTGGCGGGCATGGGCGTGCAGCTCATCCGAAATATGCGGCACATGGGGGATTTGAGAAAGAAAATCGAGGGTACGGCGCAGCACCCGCACGATGTCACCCTCATCAAGACTAGTATTGTTGCAGAGTTCCGACCAGCCGCTGCGATCGCCCTTTTGCTGCTCATTAGCGAACCCTGCTGGAATGTCAAGGGCAGCCTTTTCACCCAGTTCAACCCATCGTTCGACTAGACCAATCAATTCATACTCCAACCAAACAGGAAACAGAATATGATGTCGCCGCTGTTGCTGAAAGAGCTCGCGACGCAGTTGGCGCAGACCGCCTAGCGCTTCATCCACGGGGGCAGAGTGGTCATAATCGACCCAGGTATCGGGCCGGGCGCTTTCAGTGACCAAGGCCGCACAGGCGGCGGCAAGCCGGGCCGGAGTGAGATCATCAAAATTGCCAGAAGAGAGCGCCAACCCTAGCCAGACTTCGTTATCACCGCGAATGGCGGCGGCAGTTTCACCTAACGGCGTAGGTTGGTTCTCATCGAGACACCCAAAATGAGTCAGCACCGCCATGATGCTAACGAATTCCTGCCAGTAGCGATCGCTAGAGCGGGCAAGAGCTTGTTCGCGATCGCGCAGTTCTTCTTCTAGCCGTTGAATGCGGCGGTACTGCTTCAGCAGCTTTTTCGGATTGCCATATCCGCGGGCAGGATGATTTTCAATTCGCGCTTCCACGGACTGGGTGCGCTGCAGCTGCTCCTGAACTTCAGGTGCCACCTCTTCTAAAGGCGGCGGTTGGGGAATTTGGCAGGCAATCACAGCAGTATCAGCATCGCCGAGGGAATGCTGACCCGGTTTGTGCGCAAGAGCCGCTGGGAGAACTAAATTATCGACTTCGGCGAGGCGAGTATATTCGGCATGCAGCCCCACCACATCGCTGGTGCGCACCACGTACCATTGGTTATCTTGAGTCAGACAAACTAGGTAAGGAAACTGCCCCGAGCCAGGGACTTTGGTCACAATGACGGCAGGCAGCGGCGTCGCGACGGGCACATTTTTGCCTTTCAAGGAAACGGTGGTGCCCGCGATCGCGAAGACCAAAGCCTTCGACATATCTCCCTGCAGCACCTCAGCCGCCTGCTGCTGTAGGGTTTTCAACAGCCGCTTTTCTTCCCGCAGGCGCTCTCGCAGCTTTTCATAGTCGGCAAACACCGCTTCGTCAAACGCTTCAACCTGGGCTCGAGTATGGGCCAGCTCGTCTTTCAGACTGGCGATCGCCTGCTGCTGGGGAGCCAGCTGCACATTTGCCAGATATTGCCCAAAGCTACGCTCGACCAGCGTACGGGCCTCTTCGAGGGTATGACGCTGGAGCAGGTTGAGCACCATGCCGTAGCTCGGAGTAAACTGGCTCACTAGCGGGTCAGGGCCAACGGTAGCGAGATAGGCGGCTTCCCGAGCCCCTTCAAAAGGGGTTTCAACAGTGACGACGTGGCCCAACTCGTCCATGCCGCGTCGTCCCGCTCGCCCGGACATTTGCAAAAACTCAGACGCCATTAGCAGTCGATGGCCGCTGTCCGTCCGCTTTGACAAGCTCGAAATCACCGTTGTGCGGGCGGGCATGTTGATGCCCGCAGCCAAGGTTTCCGTCGCAAAGACAACTTTGATCAGTCCGGCTTGAAAGAGTTCTTCAACGAGTCCCTTCCAGGCAGGTAAAATGCCGGCGTGATGAGCCGCAATGCCACGATACAGCGGTTCTACCTGACCCGCGCGACCGGCATCGGGATTCCAGCCGAGAAACTCATCGATTCTGAGCTTCAGTTCAGCCCCTTCCGCATCGTTCACTAGGGAGACATTACCCATGTTGGTGACGGCGCGATCGCACCCCCGCCGACTAAAAATAAAGTAGATAGCGGGCAGCATTTGCCGCTGGTGCAGTTGCCCCACGATATAGGGAATCGCTAGAGCGTCTTTTTTGCCTTTGCGAGCCGAGTCTCGCCGACGGCGCTGCTTAAGCCGAGGATTAATTTGGGTATTTTGGGCGTTAAGCAAAGGAAACAAGCCCTTGCTATGGCAATAGTGAAAATGCAGCGGTACGGGCCGAAAGTCAGAATAAATCAGCTCTGTGGAGCCATGCACCTGACTCAGCCAATCGGTAAGCTGATCGCCATTTTCGACAGTAGCGGAGAGCGCCACAATTTGCAGCTCCGGCGGACAGTAGATAATAGACTCTTCCCAGACGGTGCCGCGCTGGCGATCGTTCATATAGTGACATTCATCCAGCACAACCGCCTCAACGTCCACCAAAGACGTGCCGACTTCTCCAATGCGAGTGCCGTAGAGCATGTTGCGAAAGACTTCTGTCGTCATCACCACGACCGCAGCATCACGGTTAATGGCAATGTCGCCCGTAAGCAAGCCGACGTTGTCAAATCCAAACTGGTCGCGAAAATCCCGCAGTTTTTGATTTGATAAGGCCTTAAGCGGCGTCGTGTAGAATACACGCTTATTTTGGGCCAATGCTCGATAAATGGCATATTCTCCCACCAGAGTTTTGCCCGAACCGGTGGGCGCACACACCACGACCGATTTACCTTCATTCAGCGCTCGAATGGCGTCAAGTTGAAAGGGGTCAAGTTGAAAGGGAAAAAGCGTTTCCAGATTGAGCACTGAGCTAGGCACACATGATGAAGGAACTGGCTTCTATTTTAGTGCCTCTTACGGAGAACGCCGCTGCGCCGCCAGAAGCAGACGCTTGGTTAAGATTCTCATAATCTGATTAGGGTGCGGTGTCGGCAAGGGCGGCGACCAGGCCCCAACTTCAGCAAAGCCGAGGCGATGCTGAGTGGCAACGAAATTGTCTACGGCTTCAGTATGACCGATGACAATCACGCGAATACTGTCGGCATTCGGGGCGGCAGGCACCGAAAATGCCGAGGGCTCTTGATTTGACATGGGTAGATAGATTAATGGATAAGGCGACAGCATTAAGACTATCGCACTACTAGCGGACTTATGTCAATAAACTGTCTGCGGTTTTATTGACATTGCCATCAAATGTCACTGCCGCACTCGCTGCCGCTGCTAAAGCTTAGGCTATTTAAGGGCGTTTTTGGCTTGCCGACAAAGCTCGAGAAGCAGTGCGGCAGTGTCGCTGCCATATACTCGGCTAATCTGCAGATTGGCAATCGCGTTAATCGGGATACCAAAACATCCCTTTGATGCCCTCAGGGTCAGGCATAAAGCCCAAATTTCGATAGAAATCTACCACATGAGGATCAGCAAACAGCGTCACGTTGCTGATATCTTCGCCGCGCAGCTTCTTAATCAACTGCTTCATCAGGGTTTTGCCCAATCCGCGTCCTTGGTAGTCAGGATGCACCACGACATCCCAAATCGTGGCGTTAAAGGCGTGGTCAGAGGTGGCGCGAGAAAACCCAATCAGGCGGCGGCGATTGCCCTGTTGTTCCCACATGGTCACAACTAAGAAGCTATGCTCGATCGCCTTGCGTACTTTACGAATCGGCCGCCGTGCCCAGCCAACCGCATCGCACAGCTCTTCGAGCTCGTAGAGGTCGATATCACGCTCAGTGCTAAAAACAATCTGTGTGCCGCGATCCTTATTGGAGACCTCGGTTAGAGTTGTCGCTGATAAATCCTTGTCCCGGGGGGGCGTGTCGGTCTCAGCACCAGTGAATAAGCTTTTCCAGAAACCCATACAGGTTTGGACAATTAAGAAAAATAAACGATGACAGTCTACTAGACTAATATATCTGCTTGGCTCTGTCTTCTGTTGGCAAAGAAAAACAAAATTGCCGGCTAGTAGCTGCCAGGTTCATTCTGCCCGTCGGGAATGCTGAATAAAGTCGCCGTAGATGCACAATCTGAATCCGGCATGCAGGGATAAGATGATGGCACATCTGTCTGGATGCTGGATGAGACGATTGGCGATCAATCTGACTCGACACGAGACAAGATAATTGAGTGTTTCCCCAGTTATGATTGTTGGTTTAAAACCATCTACCGTGGAGTTGCTGAAGCGATTTAATCGCGCTTTTCCACAGTTCTATGAGCAGTTTGTCAGCAGTGAGATTCAGCTGCAAAACCTGCGCTTAGCCTACCAACTCTATAAAACTCGTAAGGCTGTCATCGAGCTGAAGCCCGAAGGCAACCGCAGTGCCCTGCATTTTGCTTATCGTAATCAGTCCTTTTTGCTGAGTGATATTTTTGGGGTGCTGGCGGCCTATGGTCTGACCATTCACAACCTCAGTCTCTACGGGCAAATCTATCCGCCCATGCTGGTGTTTATCAAGCTGGTGGTATCTCGGGGCGGCAAAGCCCTGCCAACCAAAACTGCCGACAACGTCTGTCGCGCGGTTCGCGAGGCTTTGGCAGGGCATTTTGAAGTCGAAGAAATGCTGACGGTGGAATTTAATCTGGATGAGGGATTAGAGCAGGTAGAGACGGAATTCTATGTCGATCCAGTCTTTCATCTGCCAGCGTTGCTGATTGAGGCAGATAATCAGCCCGGATTGTTTTACAAGGTAATGTATGCCATCTGGCAGGAAGACTTGTTAGTGGTAAATGCTAATTTGCTGGTTTGGCGGGGCCGTACGCGCCTGATTTTATATTTGCTAGGTCCCAATGAGAGTCTGATTCCCGAATATTTGGGCCAAAAGATTGCGGAAGGAATGCGCTATCGATTGCTGACGCGGGCAACTTTGGGATAGCTGATAATCGCAGTCTAGCGGGCGTCTGACGGCTGTTGGCCTCAAGATCTGCCAAATAAAGAATATGATGGGGATATGGCTTATTTGACCGTCTTTGGTGTCCCCCACTCGTATCAGCTCACCCCTCAGACTCAACGGACATCAGCGACGTTGGTTTTTGTGCATGGCTGGCTGCTGAGTCAGCGCTACTGGCAACCCGTGATTGAGCGTCTGCCCGCAGAATTTCAATGTCTAAGCTACGACTTAAGGGGCTTTGGACAATCTAATCAGGCGATGGAAGCACGGTTACCATTGTCATCAACCCATACAAACGCCACATCCCAGTCCCCGCATCTCTACAGCTTGGAAGCCTACGCTGAAGATTTAGGCGCATTGCTAGCGGCCCTAGAACTGCGCCCGCCTATTTGGCTTGTCGGTCATTCCCTCGGGGGGAGCGTGGCTTTATGGGCGGCCAAGCTGTTTCCCCAACAGGTGCAGGGGATTATCTGCGTCAACGCTGGCGGCGGAGTGTACTTACCGGATGAATTTGCGCGATTTCGTCAGGCCGGGCGACAAATTGTTCGTTGGCGACCCCGATGGTTGGGAGAATTCTCGCTACTGCATTTAGCATTTACCAGAATGACAGTGCGTCAAACGCTGGCGATCGCTTGGGGCAGACAGCGCGTGGCTGATTTGTTGGCCGCCCATGGCCAAGCGGCGGAAGGAATACTGCTAGAGTCAACGACCGAATCAGAAGTTCACCGACTTCCTCGAGTTGTTGCCGCTCTCCACCAGCCCGCCTATTTCGTCGCTGGGGCGCAAGACACCGTAATGGAAGTGAAGTATGTCAAGCATCTCGCCAGCTTTCACTCGCTTTTTAGTCAACTTGACGGCAATGTCCGAGTTCTACCAGACTGCGGCCATATGGCGATGGTCGAGCAGCCCGCAACTTTGGCGGCCATGATTCGAGAGCTAGTGCCGACAGTGACTCAGGCAGAGACCAGCGATCGCTCCTATGTCAATCCCATTTGAGTGCATGGGTATAACGGTTGGCAGGGGATGTTAGCGGAGCCGGACCGGAGGGCTTGGGTAGACGTATGGCAGAGTGTATGGCTTTTCCGTTCTTCGTTCTGCTTTGCGCGGGCAAGCCTCTATGCGCTTCATTCTCTGGGCGGCATTCTGATTCTGCATTCCGCAATGTAGACTCAACGCCCGTCCCAGCCTTTAACCACAGCCTTGTGGGTTAAGAGCGTTTCGAGGGTGATGCGCCCGCCTTTAAGTCCCCGTTGTGATGACATTCCCAGTGCAATCGCGCTGGCCTGGGCCGTATTGCGCTGAAAGCGGGGGGAGGCGTTGATATAAATTGAGGCGCTGCGCACCTGGCTGGCAAACTGCACACTCTCTCGATAAGAGTTAGTAACAATGCAGTCAGCATGACCGCTACTGTAGCGATTCATCAGCGCGATCGCCTCGC
The DNA here is from genome assembly GCA_039026015.1 of Cyanobacteria bacterium P01_C01_bin.70. Classification (GTDB taxonomy): domain Bacteria; phylum Cyanobacteriota; class Cyanobacteriia; order Phormidesmidales; family Phormidesmidaceae; genus Halomicronema. The sequence continues at coordinate 6,472 of JBCCNE010000186.1, forward strand.
TGAGATGGGGCACTCGTGCAATCAGAATAGTATGATTGAGTTGAGCTTCTTGCCAGAGTTCCTCTTCTGCTGCTATCGCAAAAGGCGAAATCACCGGAGCAGCCACTTCTTTGATTTTAAGATGACTGTCATGCAGAAGCTGCTCAAGGTCGCGCACCGCCATTGCCGGAATTTTGTCATCCACCAGAATTTTTTCAACGCCGTTGACCGGCTCAGGGTTGCCTTTGTGACTGTCAGCGACGATTTTGGCAACTGCTTCAGCTGGAGCAGTGTTTGCCCAGTACAGATAGCAGTTGCCGATCGCCGTTGAGAGACTCGGTGCATTGGCCTCTCGCACTACTTGCTGAACAAGACTGGCACGCCCGTAAGGAATCAACAGGTCCAACTCGGTAGTTTGCATCAGCCAGCGGCGGGCTGCTTCTCCTTCACTGGGAGAAATCGATAAAATCACCTCTTCAGGCAATTCCACTTGGCTGAGAACGCGGTGAAAGACATCAGCGATTGCCTGGTTGGTTTGACTGGCTTCATGCCCACCTTTAAGAATCAGACCATTGCCAGCCCGCAAGCAGAGGCCAGCCGCCACAATCGCCAGTTCCGGGAAAGCTTCATAGATAAAGGCAACCGTGCCCAGGGGTTCGCCTAGCAGATAAGAATGGGCCGCTGGGGCGATCGCCAGTTGGGAGCCATAGGCAAAGCTGGTCACCGAGTCTAATTGAGCTAATCGCTCTAAAATCTTAACTGCGGTATTTAAGCGCTCTGGCGTTAGTTTAAGCCACTCAATCACCACTTCCGGCACCGCCATTTCTAGACTGGCTTCCAAATCCAGCGTATTAGCCTCAAGAATGGTGTCGGTGGCGTCGTGAAAAGCTTCAGCCGCCAGCTTCAGAGCTTTGGTTGTTTGCTCAACCTGCTCTAGGGCCTTCGCCGTCTGACGTACCTGGCGGATAAGCGCCGATAGTTCGGCCAAGGACTGTACAGAAGTCATTTCCACATTCCAAGAACACACATAGTCAGGTCTATCGGCGGCAAGACAGCCAAAATACTATTAAAAATAGTAAGGCGACAGCAGCGACCGTGACTAGCCGGAGAAACATGCCTAAGTTGTTGGGAGGCTGCAAAATTGCCAGCAACAACACAAACATGCCCACCCCAAACACCATTGTGACCAAAGGCAAATAGTGGTTACTTAAGATTGAGTGGTCTAAGCGCCATTGGCTGCCCGTCCAATACCAAACGCGCTTATAAGGGTAATGGCTCGAAAGCTGCTCTAATAGATAGCCGTTCTCTCCGATGACAAAAATCTGCTGGCACCGGTTACAACCAAACGCCTCCGTCAGCGCGATCGGCGTGAGCACACCGTGGCGTCGGCAAGGGCAAGGATACTCTGCCTTCAGGTCTATTTTTTGGGCTTTCCTAGAACGCACAATAGGCAGCAACCAGTAACGTCCGAAGGTGCGAAATCAACCCGCAATCAAGCACATCTCACACCATAGCTAACGGCATATGAGAAGGCAAGCTGGAACAGCAACTTAGTATAGTTAGGGCAAGATATCAAGATAGATGTAAGACAAGTTTGCATAAGAAGCACAGCAATAGCCGATATATCTGCGCTTTAGTGCCAACAATAGCCTGCTAGTCGCAAGTCACTATCGCTTAACTCATCAGCGTTTGCCCTAGCTAGCGCCTACCTCAGCGCCACCGGCAGGCGCTTCCACCTCAGCGTCAACGGCAGGAGCGTCTGGCTGCTGTAACAAAACGTCGCCAGCAAAGTCATTGGCAGCCGCTGGTTCAGGAACAGGCTCTAATGGTAGATCCGTGACATTAGC
>JBCCNE010000187.1:0-8286 GCA_039026015.1 Cyanobacteria bacterium P01_C01_bin.70
AGCAGCTCCGCTCAGGCGCTCGCATTGTATCTCATCAATTCGATATGGGCGACTGGCAACCCGACCGGCAAGTGCAGCTCCCCTCTTCCGAGGAAGAATCCACGCTGTATCTGTGGAAAGTTCCTTAGTCAGCACTGCGACCGTAGGACATTCCCATGCTCACGCTCCATAACGCGGCGTTTCCAAGCTCTTTACCGGTTATCCTGCTCTGCTACCTATATGCCCTCATCCCCCTCTACCGCCCCCTTGGAGAGATCCGATTGTCGCGTTTATTCCTAAGGGCTGTCATCATTTAGCGGTCAAGCCTTAATGCTGAAAGCGGTTCAGCCCCTAGCTAAGTTTCAGAAACGGGCGCGGCAATGCTTATACCGCAGGCATTCTGGCTTTAATTGATGACGCGCCCTAGGTGGCCGCGATCGCCGCTTTGAGAACCTCGACCACTCGTTCCTGGGTTGCTTCTGCTAACTCAGGCCAAATTGGCAAACTCAGAACCTCTGAAGCCAACTGCTGACTTACCGGATAGGTGGAATATTGCCCAGCATATACGGGCAGACAATCCTGCGGAATTGGGTAGTAGACCATCGCGCCAATGCCTTGGTCGGCTAAGTAAGCTTTAACCGCGTCTCGCTTGCCCTCTAAAACGCGCAGGGTGTATTGATGAAAAACGTGTCCCGCCGTGATAGTCGGTGTGATTACGCCAGCAACGTCTTTGAGCAGCCGATTGTAGATTTCTGCCACCTGTCGCCGCTGCTGATTCCACCGGCCAATGTACGGCAGTTTGACCGCCAAAATTGCCGCCTGCAGGGCATCCAGTCGTGAGTTATAGCCCAAAATCTCATTGTGATAGCGCTTCAGCGTGCCGTGAATGCGAAGCTTGCGGGCCATTTCTGCGATCGCATCGTCGTTGGTCGTAATCAGACCGCCATCGCCGTAAGCGCCCAAATTTTTGGTGGGAAAGAACGAAAACGCTCCGACATCACCCATAGCCCCGGTAAATTGCCCCATCAGGCGATCGCGGATGCCAGCCTGATCGCCCTGCTGGGAGCGGATGTCGTCACCTTTGAACACAGCGCCAAACGACTGAGCACAATCTTCTAATACTTTCAGATTATGGGCTGAGGCAATGTCCAAGATCTGGGCCATCGGAGCCGGGTCCCCAAATAAATGCACGGGTAAGATAGCCTTCGTGTTTTCCGTAATGGTGTCGCGGATCTGCGCCGGATTGAGATTAAACGAAGCTTGATCAATATCGACAAATACCGGCCGTGCTCCCACCATGCTGATAGATTCAGCGGTCGCAAAAAAGCTGAAGGGGGTGGTAATCACTTCATCGCCTGGGCCAATGCCTAGCGATCGCAGACCGATCACCAAAGCATCTGTACCCGAGTTGACCCCAATTGCGTGCTTGACTCCTAAATATTGCGCTGCGTCGCTTTCAAATTGCTGTACCTCCGGCCCCAGAATGAATTGTCCCGATTCTAGAACGCGGTTAACAGCCGCCTGAATTTCAGTCTGAATGGCGCGATATTGCGGCTTGAGGTCGAGAATGGGAATTGGATTTTGAGTCACACTGATTGCCTCGCTGTATGCACTGCGTTGGGAAAGAACCGTCGAAAATGAGCACACCGCTCGCCATTCGTAACAAACTTTATCATGTTGCTGGAATCCCGATGATGTCTGCCAGGGAGGGTGGATAGATGTGAGCGTAGCAGGGTATGAGGGTGAATGGGTGTGAAATGAGTTGGAGGAGTAGCCGGTTAGCCAGAGATGTTACTCTGAGACGACCAAATCAGGTAAGTGGCTCCCATAGCCGAAAGTAGGTGCTATGAAAATCGCGATCGTCCATGAGTGGTTGGCGGCCTATGCCGGGTCAGAACGGGTGGTCGAACAAATTTTGCAGCTTTATCCAGACGCCGATCTCTTTAGTCTGGTGGATTTTCTGGCTCCAGAAGCGCGAGCGTTTATTCAAAATAAGCCGGTTAAGACTTCCTTTATTCAGCGGTTGCCAAAAGCTCGTCAACACTTTCGACAATATTTGCCGCTAATGCCGATCGCCATCGAGCAGTTCGACTTTACTGACTATGACATCGTGATTTCCAGCCATCATGCCGTAGCCAAGGGCGTTCTCACTCGCGCCGATCAGCTCCACATCAGCTATGTTCACACGCCCATCCGCTACGCCTGGGACTTGCAGTGGCAATATTTAGAACAGGCCGGACTCCAGCGCGGCCTCAAAGGACTCATCACCCGCATGATCCTGCACTATCTGCGGCTGTGGGATGTCAGCACGGCCAACCGAGTCGATTATTTTGTGGCTAATTCGCACTTTATTGCCCGCCGCATTGACAAAACCTACCGTCGCCCAGCCCAAGTAATCTATCCGCCAGTGGCAGTCGACCGGTTTCGCTGCGATCGCCCCCGCGCCGATTTTTATCTCACGGTGTCGCGCTTTGTGCCCTACAAGCGGGTCGACTTAACCATCGCCGCCTTCAACGAATTAGGGCTACCGCTGGTGGTGATTGGCGAAGGGGACTTGCGATCGCCACTCCAAAAAACCGCCCGTCCCAACATTCAGTTTTTGGGCCACCAGCCTGACGCCGTTGTCATAGACCACATGGAGCGCTGCAAAGCATTTATCTTTCCCGCTGAGGAAGACTTTGGCATCACGCTGGTAGAGGCCCAGGCGGCCGGCGCACCGGCAATCGCCTATGGTCGCGGCGGCGCCACCGAAACCGTGCTCCCTGGCAAAACGGGGATGCTCTTTGCAGAACAAACTGTTGCTTCCCTGGTGCAAGCCGTGCTGGCCTTTGAAACCGCGCCGCTGACGACACCCCCTGCAGTGATTCGACAACACACCGAGCGCTTTTCTAAGCAGCACTTTCGACAAGCCTTTCAAACCTTAGTTGAGAGTCAGTGGGCTGAGCTGCAGAAGCGGTGAAGGTCGCTTTAGAGGCGAGGCAGTCTGTGAATAATGCCGCTCTCTGATGCAATCCGCTGTGGCCCAAATGCCTTGCCTCTACGGAATGGATGAATTTGGATTTTAGATTCTGGCTGCTGGTGCTTGGTGTTGCATGCTACGGCGCGCGGGCAAGGCCCTACAGTCTGGCTTCTTAGCCTTTTGAACTCTGAATCCTGCAATATCCAGAAACGCCGTAGCGCGTCTTGCCAAATGCTAAATTACGTTTCTGAAGTCGCTAGCAGAGCGTTGACCTGTTCTAGCAGCAGCTCAGGGTCTAACGGTAGAGAGGCGATCGCGTCTACTCCGACCATGTTTTTCTGGAGGGCTGGCTGCCTGCTGAGCGCCAAGATTTTGACTTGCGAGGCCACTAGCGATTCCCTCAGAGTCGCTACAATACGCTGACCCACCGTGCTGGCCAGGTTTAAGTTGATAATGACGATGGTGGGTTGCAATAGCGCTACCTGTTCGACCACCCGCGATCCTTCAACCATCCAGATCACTTGATAATCTGCCGCCGTCAGCAAATCGCAGATTAAGGCGGCGCGCTCTTCTTGGTCTTCAACCAGGAGAATGCGGCCCAACACCGGCATCACGACCCCAACGTCTGGAGCGATCGCTGGAGTTCTGGACTCGGTACGAAAATCTAGGCGCTGGGAGGGAATACGCGCCGTAAACACTGAACCTACACCAATCCTCGAGTTCACCGAAATGGTGCCGCCGTGCAGTTCGACCAGCTGCTTGGTTAAGGCCAGTCCTAAACCCGTTCCTGAATATTGTCGCTGGAGGCTCCCTTCCAGCTGCTGAAAGGTTTGAAATAGCTGGGGAATTTGCTCTTCGGCAATGCCGATGCCGGTGTCTTCGATTTGAAAAATCGCTGTCTGGTGTTCGCGCCACAGCCGCAGATTAATCTTGCCGCCAGCGTGGGTAAACTTCAGCGCATTGCTGAGTAAGTTGTCGAGAATCTGAGTAATGCGGCGAGGGTCGCCAGAAAAGGCATCTTGATTTGCCGGTAAGGTAGCTTCTAACTGAATGTCGATTTGGCGATCGCGGGCCGTCTCGCGAAAAGCTTCCAGGGCCCGCTGAGAAAGACGGGACAGGGAGAAATTTTGGACCTCCAGAATGGTGCGTCCAGACTCAATCTTGGCCACTTCGAGAATGTCGTTGATTAGCGCCAGCAGGCGCTCGCCACTATCGTGAATTGTTTGTAGATAAGTCCGCTGGCGGGCGCTGAGCTCGCCCAGTGACCAGCGCAGCAGCGTAGCTGACATACCGATAATGCAGGTCAGTGGCGTCCGCAGCTCATGGCTCATGGTCGCCAAAAACTCACTTTTAGCCAGGTTGGCTGACTGGGCTGCGGCCAGCGCATCTTTCAGATCTTGAGTGCGATTAAGGACGCAGGCCTCTAGCGATTTCGTCTGTTCTCGCAGTTGGGTATAGAGCTCGGCCTGCTGTAGCGCTACTGTCAAATGCTCAGCGATGCACTGCAAAAAATTGAGTTCACGGGCAGTCCAAATTCGCGGCGTATTGCAGTGGTGAGCAATCAAGAGTCCCCACAGCTCACCCTGCACTAAAATCGGCGCGATGATCTTTGCCCGTACTTGGGCCTGCTGCAAAAAGTCGCGCAGGCAGGGCGCTTCCTGATAGGCCTGCTGCACATCGTTGACGGCAATGGGGCGGCCAACGGCATATTTTTCGCGGCACTGTTCATAGTCATCAAAGCAATATTGCTCGTAAAAATGTTGCACAGACGCGAACTCCGCCGCCACTGACTCGTAAGGAATATAGCCCTGCGTTCTGCCATCGACCTCGCCCAGCGAGCTATCCCCTCGCAAAAAAGCGACATTGGGCAGTCGAAATTGATAAATTAGCAGCCGATCCGCGGCCAAGAAATGTCGAACTTCTTCCACTGTGGTGGCAAGAATCTCGTCAATATCGAGGCTATTGCGAATCTTGGTGATGACCTGATTCAGCAGTGCCGCTTGATCCAACTGGCGATTAAGCTGGCTGCGCATCGTTTCGTGAGCCTGGGCAGGCCGCAAGTTGGGCAACGATGACGCCGGCGGCACCAATGACGGTGGGCCGACGGGCGGCTGGGCCGGCGACTCTGCTAACAACGGCAGCAGACTCATCATCAGCTCAGTGCCAGAGGCAGCGGAGCGATCGCGCAGTCGCTGATAGCCGATTTGCAACTGCTGTCGCAGCGACAGTGCCCAGGGCTGCTCTTGCCAAGCCGCGATTACCGCTGCGACTTGTGCTGGATCGGTTATCAAGCCCACGGTGCAGTAACGGGTACCGTTTTCGAGGGGCGTGGTCGCAGTCGCTGAACGCTGGGCGAGTATCCCTTGAGTAGTGGGCGTAACGACGATTACCCACCTGTGCCAAGGGGAAGTGATGCGTTGGGCCGGGGGACAATCGGCCTCGGTGAGGTGCAGCAAGGTGGAGTTGTCGGTAGCCTGCAACAGCGATTGCTGCAGGGAAGCATAGGTATTGACTGGCAACGCCCGTACGGCAAACTCTGAATTGTGGGGAAATAGAGCCATAAAATTCCAACAGCTAGGCGGCGTTACCGGACTCGGTTTTGAGTGAGTCTTTGATTAGTCAAGACCGGCCAAAGGGAGGGCATCTCCAGTTTGCATTCGTAGTACAGGCGTCATCGCTCGCGGACAGAATGCCCCCACTAAAAGCCTTGAGCAATTTGTAATTGGGCAAGGCCTGCGTCAAAAGCGCGATCGCTTAATCTTTGCCAGAGCTTGGTCACTTAAAATCGGTCGCCGCTAGCCTATCTAGCCGGAAAACGGCAGATGACGTAGGTGATTAATGGCTGCAATTAATCATTCAGGGGCGTTCCAGATAATTGACCTGTCCCACAATGTTGTCAAGGTTGACCCTAATCCCCCGCTTCAGATTTAGCCGGGTCGGATTCAGCAGGAGGGCTTGATGGCGTGCTCTCAGGGCAGGATTTCGGTCAATGCTTTAGGCTTGGTGCTTAGTCTCGATTAACAACTCACACATGGTACCGTTCGAAAGTGGGCTCCTGGCCTAGACGCTAGAGTTCCTTCAGATTTTCTCATTCCTTTAGATTTCCTCGCATGCATCGATTAGCCGCAACGCCGGGCGGCTGGACCCCGGATACCGATGGCGTTATTTTTGTCGAGCAAACCTCGGCACCAATTATCGTGCTGACCGCAGCCGATACTGATATCCAATGCTGGTCGCGCGTGGCCGAAAGCTGGCCCCTCGCGGCGCCCGAATTTCGAGTGGTTAACCTGCTGCAGTTACAGCAGCAACTAGCGATTGATGCCTATGCTGAGTCGGTGCTCAGCCAGACTCAGGTAATCATCCTGCGGCTGCTGGGGGGGCGAGCCTATTGGCCCTATGGTCTGGAGGTAGTGAAGGCGATCGCCGCCGAATACCACCCGGCGCTAATCGTGCTGCCGGGGGATGATCGCCCCGATCCTGACTTGCTTAGTCACTCCACGGTGCCGTTGGCGGTGGCCCATCAGCTCTGGCATTACCTGATGGCAGGAGGTGTGGATAATTTTCGCCACGGCTTGATGATGGTCTGCGATCATCATCTGCAAACCCACTTTCAGCCGCCTGCACCGCAGCCTGTTCCTCGCGTTGGCCGCTACTGGCCCCCAGCCTCCTCAACTTCTATAGATCTCCGTCCTAACGCCCCTGCCGCCGATGAATTGAGCGCTGCCGCCGGTTCCTCAGTGGGCATATTGTTCTATCGTGCTCATTATCTGTCCGGCAATATGGCGCCGATTGACGCCCTGTGCGCGACCTTGAGCGATCGTCAGATGCAGGTCGTGCCGGTGTTTGTTTCCTCACTGCAGGATCCGGACGTACAGGCCGAATTGCTTAGTCTGCTGCGGCCCCAAGACGCCCCTGCCGTCGAAATCCTCCTAAATACCACCAGTTTTGCCCTCGCTAAGCTAAACGCAGTAGCCCCTCAGCTTGACTTCTGGCAGCAGCTCGACGTGCCGGTGCTGCAGGTGATTCTCAGCAGCGGTACGCAACCGGCCTGGGAGCAAAATCCGATGGGCCTGAGTCCCCGCGACATCGCGATGAACGTGGCTCTGCCAGAGGTGGATGGTCGCATTATCACCCGCGCTGTGTCCTTCAAAACTGCCGTGACCTACAGCGATCGCCTCGAAACTGACGTGGTGACTTACCAGCCCCTCAGCGATCGCATTCAGTTTGTCGCTGATCTGGCAGCCAATTGGCTAGCGCTGCGCCGCACTCCTCCCGCCGCACGGCGCGTGGCGCTGATCCTGGCGAACTATCCCAATCGCGACGGTCGCTTGGCCAATGGCGTTGGCCTGGATACGCCTCAAAGCTGTATCGAGATTCTCCGGGCGCTACAGGCGGCCGGCTACGACATTCCTGCCATCCCTGCGGACGGCAACGAGCTGATGCGTCAACTTATGGCGGGCGTCACCAACGATCCGGAAAGTTGGGCCCTGCGCCCCATTGCACAAACCCTCAAGATGGCCGACTATGAGGCATTCTGGGCCACGCTGCCGGCTACTGTACAGCAAGGCATGACTCGCCAGTGGGGCGCGCCCGCCGAGGAGCGATCGCGCCACCATTCACCGCCGCTAGACGCTTGGCCGATTCCAGGCCTCCAGCTCGGCTCTGTGTTCGTCGGCATTCAGCCCAGCAGGGGCTACGATCGCGACCCGTCGCTGAACTATCACGCCCCTGACTTAGTGCCCACCCATACTTATCTGGCGTTTTATCACTGGCTGCGGCAGACGTTTCAGGCCCAGGCGATTGTGCATGTAGGCAAACACGGCAACTTGGAATGGCTACCGGGCAAAGGCATTGGCCTCGCCGCTGACTGCTATCCCGAAGTCGCATTGGGAGCGCTGCCGCATCTCTATCCTTTTATTGTGAATGACCCTGGCGAAGGGGCTCAGGCCAAGCGTCGCGCCCAGGCGGTCATCGTCGATCATCTGACGCCGCCCCTTACCCGCGCCGAGCTTTACGGCCCTTTGCAGCAGCTTGAAGGACTGGTCGATGAATATTACGAAGCCCAGAGCTTGAATCCTCGCCGTTTGCCCGCCATCCGCAATCGCCTGCTGGCTCTAATTACCGACACCCACCTGTTGCAGGATCTCGCTCCTACAGCGGCCCCGACCGATGCTCCATCCACCCGCTCTAACAGCCCCGATGACGCTACGTTTGCGGCGCTGTTGCCTCAAGTTGACGGCTATCTGTGCGAACTTAAGGAAGCTCAAATTCGTGATGGCCTCCATATTTTGGGCCAGTGTCCGACGGGACGACAACTGCGCGATTTGGTCGTTGCGATCGCTCGCCAC
>JBCCNE010000188.1:0-8258 GCA_039026015.1 Cyanobacteria bacterium P01_C01_bin.70
GCTGTCAGACCGCTCCAAGCTCAAGAACCTCTGGGGACGCGTGATTTTAGGCGGCACTGCGGTCATCGTCTGCGCCGCCAGCTATTGGAGCTATCAAACAGTCCGGAATTTGCTGCTGGAAAATCTGCAGGATATCGCCTTTTTAGAGGCGCAGCAGGGGGCGAACGAAATCGATAGCTGGCTTAGCGCGCACAAAGCCAAGTTATCGGCGATCGCGAACAGTCCGACTTTGCGGACGATGGATTGGGCGTTAATTGAGCCTTATTTGCAGTTTGAAGAAGAGCGCCTGCCCGATTTTATCTACCTGGGCATCACCGATGCCGACATGCTGCTGTACACCACGTCTAGCCCAGAAAAGAACGGCGAAATTGACTTGAGCGATCGTAAGCACGTTCAGGACGCCATGATGGGCATCAATAGCCTCTCTGATCCCCTGTTGTCTCGCAGCCTAGACGGTGCCAGCATTGTGGTTTTTGCCATTCCCACCTTTTCTGGCCAAGCGACCTCGACGAATCCTCTGGGGGAGCCGATTGGCGCGATCAACGGCGTGGTTGGCACCGATAGAATTGTGGAGGTGGTTAACAGCTTGGACTACGGCAACGACAGCTATGCCTTTGCCATCAATTCCAAAGGTGAGGCGATCGTTCACCCTGACTCAGAACTGATGTCAACCATCGAAAAGCCAGCACCCAACCTGCTGGAATATGGCGATCCAGGACTGGCTGAAATCACTCAAAACGCGCTCAATCAAGAGTCTGGATTGGGCTTATATGAGATTGGCGGCCAACCGCAATATGTTGCCTATGTGCCGCTGACAGAAGCTGACTGGTCGGTGGCGTTGGTCATTCCCCGCAGCAATATTGAGGGGCAGTTGCGGCCCCTCGACTTGATTGCCCTAGTGGTTGTCGGCCTCACCGGCACGATGCTGATTGTGCTTTGGCGGGTACAGTCTTCTGAGCAGGAGCAGTTGAAGCGCTCGAAAGTCGCTGCCGACATGGCTAACCAGGCAAAGAGCGAATTTTTGGCCAACATGAGCCATGAATTGCGCACGCCGCTGAACGGCATTCTCGGCTACGCGCAAATTCTTGAGCAGAGACTGACCGGCAAAGATCGCGACGGCATCAAAGTGATTTATCAGTGTGGTTCTCATCTGCTCACGCTGATCAACGATGTGCTAGACCTGTCCAAAATTGAGGCCCGCAAGCTGGAGCTAGTGTCCTCAGGGATGCACTTTCCGGCGCTGCTGCAGAGCGTCGTGGAAATGTGTTGCATCAAAGCGGAGGAAAAGGGCTTGGAGTTTGTTTACCAGCCCAGTCCGCACCTGCCAGAAGGGATTCAAGCCGACGAAAAACGCCTGCGCCAGGTCTTAATCAATCTCCTGAGCAATGCCATCAAGTTCACCGACGCAGGCAAGGTAACGCTGCAAATCGACGTTGTGGATAAGTCCGACACTACCGCTACACTGCGGTTTCAAGTGATGGATACGGGAGTGGGCATCGCGGAAAACGACGCTGAGAAGCTATTTCAAGCGTTTGAGCAGGTCGGCGATCAAAAGAAACAGTCGGAGGGCACGGGATTAGGGCTGGCCATCAGCCAGCGCATCGTGCGGCTGATGGGCGGGGCAATTGAATTCAACAGCCAGGTCGGGGAAGGCAGCACTTTCTTCTTTACGGTGGAGCTGCCCTTAGCAGAGGACTGGGTGGCGCAGCAGGGTACTCTGGCAGGGGGCGATCGCATTTTGGGCTACGAAGGCGATCGCCAAACCATTTTGGTGGTGGATGATCGCTGGGAAAACCGCGCCGTCGTGAAAAATCTGTTGACCTCCCTAGATTTCACCATTATCGAAGCAGACAACGGCGAAACGGGCTTAGAGCAGCTGCGGGCTGAGCAACCGCACCTCGTGATCACGGATCTAGCGATGCCGGTGATGGATGGCTATGAATTCTTAAATAAACTTCGCGGCGCCGCAGATACGCAGTCCACCAAAGTCATCGTCTCTTCAGCCTCGGTTTCCAACGCCGATCGCCAAACCGCCATCAATGCCGGTGGCGATGCTTTTTTACCCAAGCCTGTGGACGCCAGCACGCTTTTTCAAGTATTGGCAGACCAGCTAGCCTTGACGTGGGTCTATGCAGAAACTCCTGAGACTGACGCGGAGGAACCCCACACCCGATTGGTGCTGCCTCCGGATGACATTTTGGCATCTTTATTAGATTTGGCCAATCAGGGATTTGTTTCACAAATTCGCACCCGCCTGGAAGATCTGATGGCAGCCGACCAAAAATACACGCCCTTTGCAAATTCGATTTTGACGCTGGCAAAACAATTTCAAGTAGAAGAAATTGAAGACCTACTTAAAACGTACATTGATGAACGGAGAGGATAGTCAATGTCGACCCCCCAATACCGCATCTTGGCAATTGATGATACGCCCGCTAACTTAGAAGTTTTGAGCGAGATTTTAACGCATCAGGGCTATAGCGTTGCCACAGCAATTAGCGGTGAGCGCGCCATCAAACGCTTGGAAAATAATCTGCCTGACCTCATCCTACTGGATGTACAAATGCCCGGGATGAACGGGTTTGATACGTGTCAGCAGATTAAAAATAATTCCCGTACAGCCTCGATTCCAATCATTTTTATTACCGCTTTGTCCGACAGTGAAAGCATTGCGAAGGGCTTGTCGTTAGGAGCGGTTGATTACATTGGCAAACCCTTCCAAGAGGCAGAACTGATTGCGCGGGTGAAGACTCACCTGCAGCTATGGACAATCAACCAAACTTTAGAGCAGCAGGTGGCCGAGCGGACCCGCGCCCTCGAATCAGCCATGTCACAGCTGAAAGCCTCGCAACTGCAAATCGTGCAGAGCGAAAAAATGGCGACCTTGGGCAATCTGGTGGCCGGGGTGGCCCACGAAATTAATAATCCCGTTGGCTTTCTCAACGGCAGCATTCACAATGCTCAAGACTATATGAAGGATCTGCTGGCGTACTTAGACACGTATCGGCAGCAACAGCCCCCGACAAAGGTTGTACAAGCAAGCGCCGACCGCATTGACCTGGATTTCTTGATCATGGATTTGCCCAAGCTGCTCGATTCAATGCGGGGAGCCACCGATCGCATCAAGGACATCAGCACCAGCCTGCGCACCTTTTCCCGCGCCGACACCGAACACACAGTCCGCGCCAACCTGCACGAAGGACTCGACAGTGCTCTGCTAATTCTGAAATATCGGCTCAAAGCAAACGAGCACCGATCAGCGATTAATGTAATCAAAGAGTACGGTGACATTCCAGACATCTACTGCTTTCCGGGTCAGCTCAACCAGGTATTTATGAATATTTTGGCCAACGCGATTGATATGTTTGATGAAATGGTTCAGCAGTCCTCATTGTCTGAGAATGCGCCCCAAGAAATCACGATTACAACAGTCTATCAAGCCGAAGAAAAGCTTTTAGAAATTTGTATTGCCGACAATGGCAAAGGCATGTCAGAAGCGGTGAAAGCTAAAATTTTCGATCATTTATTCACCACTAAAGACGTCGGTAAAGGAACCGGATTAGGATTGGCGATTGCCCATCAGATCGTCACTAAAACTCATCAAGGGCGTTTAGAGGTGCAGTCTAAACTAGGGCAAGGAAGCCAATTTATGATTACGTTACCCATTCTAGAATAGGTCCAAGAAAGCAGCTACTCTAGAGGGCTGATTAATGCCTAATAACTTACGATCGCAGTCTTTCTCAAACTTTAAAACTACTCTCTATTAGTTCATGAAAGACATATTAGTACGGGTTGTCAATTTCTATAAGACTTCACTCACAGTTAAAACCCTATTCAATATGTCGCTGCGCGTTGCCTTGGTGGTGTTGGCGTCAACTACTGTCAGCTACCTCCATGTGATGCAAAACCTGGAAACTCAAACGGTGCAGCAGCTAGACCGTTACATAACAGAACGTGGACAGCGAGAAAGTACAATTTTTCAATTAGCCGAAGATAATTTAACCTCTCTGCGGGAGCGATTCTTGACAGAACTTGACCAGGTTTCTGGGCAAGATATCTCAGCAGAATTTGACCAGACTTTTTTCACTTGGAATGATGGTGAAACTCGCAATTTTCCTGGCGATCGCCCCATCTCAGAGTTTGATACGACTCGACAAGCCACCTCATTTATTAATCGAACAACGAGGATTACCACAGCACTTAAGCGACAATTATTAACTGCTCAACGCTTGATCACGAGTTATGGTCCGGCTTGGAGTAATCGGTTTATCAATACCTACTTAAATACAGTTGAAAATACCACAACGATTTATTGGCGGGATACGCCCCTGGCATTACAGGCAGAACCAGATTTTGCGCCCTCCCAAGATGAGTATCTTTACATAGCAGATCCTGAGCATAATCCCCACCGAGAGCCTGTTTGGACGGGAACTTATGCGGACACTGTGACTGGAGTTTGGATGGTGTCAGCGGTTGTTCCTCTTTATGAGGGCGATCGCTTCTCGGGTGCCTTTGGCCATGACATCAAGCTTGACAAATTGATAGAGCAAACCATCAACAATAATTTGCCAGGAGCCTACAACGTCATCTTTAGTCAAAGCGGTCGGTTAATTGCTCATCCCCAATACATCCAACGAATTCAACAGAGTCAAGGCCAGCTAAATATCGATGATTTAAATGACAATCATCTGCAGCAAATCTTTCAATTGAGCCTGGCGACACCCGAAGGGGTAATCGAGAATAAAGAAGATCAGGAATTTATAGCAGTTACCCAACTGGCTGGCCCGGATTGGTTCTTTGCCACAATCTATCCCAAGGCGCTTCTGTCAGAGTCTGCTTTAGACACGATTAAATTCGTTTTCGCCGCCGGTTTAGCAGCCTTGTTAATTGAGGTGGCACTATTACTTTTTGTTTTAAAGAATCAGATCACTAACCCACTCAACTATCTGACAACGGCGAGTCAAAAACTAGCGGACGGTGATTTCGAAGTAGATCTCAAGATCAATCGTAGAGACGAGCTAGGTCAACTTGCGTCATCGTTTTTGCAAATGGCTCACCGATTGCAAAATGCTTTTCGCAATTTACAGGAAAAAATTACCGAAAAAGAACAGGCTGAAGAACTGATTCTTGAGAAAAATAACGCTCTTGAACAGGCCTTAACTCAAGTCCAGAGGATGCAGCTGCAAACTGTACAAAATGAAAAAATGGCGGCTTTGGGCAACTTAGTGGCTGGTGTTGCCCACGAAATCAATAATCCCGTCGGCTTTCTTAATGGCAGCATTGATAATGCTAAAGACTATATGCAAGATTTATTTGATTACTTGAATGTCTATCACAACCAGCATCCTCCTAATGACTTAGTTCAAGAAAACGCTGAGGATATTGACTTGGAATTCTTGCTTGAGGATCTACCCAAGCTATTGGATTCTATGCAAGGAGCGACTGATCGCATCCAGGGCATCAGCAACAGCCTACGCATCTTTTCCCGTGCTGATGCTGAGTATAAAGTCAGCGCTAACTTACACGAAGGGCTCGATAGTACTCTTTTAATTCTCAAATATCGCCTCAAGGCCAATGATTTACGTCCAGCGATTGAAGTTATTCAACAGTATGGTGATCTTCCTAAAATTGACTGCTTTCCAGGTCAGCTCAACCAGGTATTCATGAATATTGTGGCGAACGCGATCGATATGTTTGATGAAATGGCCCAGGCAACAACGTTTGAAAATTTAAAGAGCAATCCTCAGAAGATCACTATTCAAACTGAGATAGTCGAGAAAAATTCAATTGAGATACGTATTGCTGATAATGGCAAAGGCATGTCAGAAGCGGTTAAATCTAGAATATTTGATCATCTGTTCACCACTAAAGGGGTTGGTGAAGGAACCGGATTAGGGTTGGCGATCGCTCATCAAATTATTGTTGAGAAGCACGGCGGAACCATTACAGCAGAATCTGAGATCGATGAAGGCACCACCTTTGTCATCAACTTACCCATTGGTGCTGCTTAATGCTCTATCCATTAGGCAAAACTCTGGCAAAGCTCTAACTAGCAAGGCTTTTAGCTATCGTTTGCAGCGGTTTGCCAGGCGAATATATGGGCTCCGTTGATGCCGTCTACCGGCAGGGGTTAGATCAGGTGGCTGTTCTAGCCATCTGGGTGAGTCCAGTAGCAGGATACTCAGATTAGGCAAGTTGTGAAGATAATAGTTGAGTCTTTGCTGCTGAGGCGACTGGCTGGTAGTAGCGCGGCTGCTGACGGAATCGTGCGATCGTCCGGTTCTGCTAGAATCGCTGCTGCCCAAGTTCTGGGACTCATTCTATGACTGCTTATCCCGCATTTCTTAAGGCATCTGGGCGGCAGCTTGGTAAACGCTGGACTCGACTGCGGCAGAGCCTATCGCTTACCCAGTCAAATGACTATCGCAAATGGCGGCAGACATTTTTATATAAGCGGCTAGGCTTTGGTCTTTGGGCCGGACTTGGCTGTCATCTAATTGCCGGCAGCCACACGCCATACCTTTTGGTCTACCATATCGACCAGGTTGCTGAATACTTATCTGGCTTTACCGATAATGCTGCCGTAGTTGCCCACCAGCTTAGGGAAGCAACGATCGCGAGCTTTTTTATCATCACAGTGCTGCTGGCAACGTGTTTGCTACTGCATAAAACCCAGTGGGGACGTCGCCATCCGGCAATTCTGTTCCTGATATTTGCCTGCGCAATAAATGGATTTTCGAATCAAATCATTGGCACGTTTTATCACATCCCGGTTGAGCCAAATCCAACGGTTTTCCTAGCCCTGGCAGTGCTGCTGCCGCTGTGCTGGCCGCTGCATCTGCTGTCTCAGGCGCTTTCAATTATCTACTTTGGCGTTGTGTTGCCGCTGTTAGGGATCACCCATGTGGGGGATGTTGCGATTTTTGACAGCGTTTTTATCTGGAGTACCTTTGCTAACTTGGCTTGGGTTTGTGTGATTTGCAATATCGGCGTGTGGGTTTATGAACGGCTGCGGCTTTCGGAGTTTGAGTCGCGGCAGGAGCTGCAGCTTTTTTTGCACGCCGTCTCTCACGACCTGCGCAATCCGGTTACCGGCACGTTGATGCTGCTAAAAAATTTACCCAAACAAGAGGCTGGTGTATCACTCAAGCCAACGGTTCTGCAGCGAATGGTGGAGTGTCAAGAGCGCCAGCTCAAGCTGATTGACACTTTGCTAGAAGCCTACAGTCAAGAAATTAAAGGCATTTTGATCAATCCTCAACCTCTGCAGGTTGCCGAGCTAGTTCAGGATATTGTTTTAGGCCTACAGCCACTTTTTCGACAAGCTAATGGCAAAGTAAATAACTTGGTGGCTGACGAATTGCCGACGGTACGCGCTGACCCGCTACATCTGCGGCGCGTTTACGACAATATGATAGCTAACGCCTTACAGTACAATCAGCCTGGCGTCTGCATCACGCTTAATGCTGATGTGCAGGGAGACTTTCTACACTGCACCATTGGCGACGATGGCCAGGGAATTCTGCTAAAAGCTAACCGTTCAGGCGCTCATACTCCAGGTCAGAGTTTGTTTAACCGCTACAGCCGGGGGCCGAGTAAGCGACAGCCGCTGCACCTGGGACTGGGGTTACATATTTGTCAGCAAATTGTGGAAGCTCACGGCGGACAGATTGGCGTTGAGAGTGAACCCGAGCGAGGCAGCACGTTTTGGTTCACGTTACCGCTGGCTAATCAGAACTCAGCTCAGCAGTCAATTTCAAACTAAATCGAATCTTTCACTATTGGAGGGTTTGACTGCGTAAGTTCTGAAACAGTTTGTGAATTAAGCGATACGGACCCTGCTGTCGCTGTCTCTTTAACAAAAGGGCTTTTCATCGCCCGAAGGCGATTGCCCCCTTTTCTCAACGCAGCTATGCCCAGAGGGATTTAGAAGGGTGGGGGGAGCTGCCCTGAGTTAATCACTAATCCAGATGGCGAAAAACCAGGGGCTGTCATCATTTAGTGGTCAAGTCCTTATGTGGAAAACATTTCAGCCCCTAGCTTGTTTTGCGGAGCCGGGCGCGGATGTGCTTACACCGCAGGCATTCTGGATTTAATTGATGACGCGCCCTAGGCGTGCTAAGGGCCACGCTGAGAAATAAGCCACCCATCTAGGCTGGATTTATCGTAATGGCCCACTTGGGCAGTTCGGCCGATGGGTGCCAATCGACTCGAAAGGATGCCAGTGCCTGAGCATCGACTTTGATGCCCTTTTCATA
>JBCCNE010000189.1:0-8228 GCA_039026015.1 Cyanobacteria bacterium P01_C01_bin.70
CGATGAATCCTGCAGTCTGGTCGTAGTTTTCGTCAATGGACTGCCGGACGTTCTCTACGGTACCAAAAGCGCGGATATAATCGTTGGTTTTGGCGGTGAGATGAAAGTCCGCGATCGCCTCAGCCAACTGCCGCAGCAGCGCTTCCGTTAGGTCGCCACGCTCAAACAGTTGGCTCAGCAGCGCCGACTGGGGAAACTGCCGCATCTTAACGGCATATTCAACGATGTTGTCTGTGTCGCCTAGTTGAAAGAGATCGCCGGCCTGACCGATAGGTAGAACTTCCAGATAAAGCGAAGCCGCTGCCCGCTGGTTTAAGCGCAGCTCTTCTGCGCAAAAATGCTGTCGTTTCTCCAGCGTCGAATAGTTGAGAAAGCCAAAATCTACCGGCTTTTTCACTTTGTAGGCCAACTCTCCCGTCAGCAGCACATAGGAAACGTGCGTCTGCATGAGTTGAATTGGCGTTTGCACATCATGGGGGTAAAACGCCGGTTGAAGCATCTGCTCAATTAGCGACGGAAGGGATGCGTTAGCCATAGAAAGCTCTGAGTTTTGACAACAAAAAACCAGGGATCGATTTCCCTGGTTATCACCGATAAATTTGGCCTATTCGGCTGCAGTCTCTATTGACGCTCCAACTTCGACATCTACAGCGTCTTCGGCGGCGGCGGCGGTGCGTGGTGCCGCTACGCTGACTAAGGTTTTGTCTGTGTCAGTGATGACCTCTACTTTGTTAGGCAGTTTCAGGTCGCTAATGTGCAGGTTTTCGCCAACTGCCAGGTCAGAGACATCAATATCGACCGATTCCGGAATTACATCTGGCGCGCAGCGAATGGCCAATTCTGACACGATAATGTCTAATATCCCGCCTTCATCCTTAACTCCCTTGGCTTTGCCCGTATAGTTAATCGACACCACGACATCCACACTAGACTGGCTAGCAATCGAAAAGAAGCTCAGGTGATAAATGTTGTCTTTCCAAGGATGGGTCTGCACCTCCCGCAGCAGTGCCTGGCCAGTCCAGGGCATTTCCGGCACGCTGACGCTGATCAACGTGTTGTTAACCGATGCCCGTCGCACCAGGCGCTCCGCCTCGCGCTGATTGACCATTAGCGAGACTGAAGCATCACCGTCATGTCCATATAGGACTGCAGGGATGTGCCCTTCACGGCGCAGGGCTCTGGGATTCGCGCCAGCATCGCGTTTTTTACATTCAATCGACAGTTCCATAGGATCTAATTACAACTAAAGGAAATTTTCGGCAAAGCAGACAAATGCTCAAGCAACCTTGGGGGCACTGCCATTTTCATACAGCAGCGCTCGTTTCGGACCGTGGATGGGATCTTCCACAATGATGGTCTGGTCACGACTCGCTCCGAGCGACACGATCGCGATCGGAACTTCCATTAACTCAGCCAAAAACTTGAGATAATCCAACGCTTGGGTTGGCAGGTCTTCTAACGACCGACAATTAGCCGTAGATTTTCTCCAACCCGGGAGAGTAGTGTAGATCGGTTCGCACTGAGCAAACAACCGTCTACTAATAGGCAATTCTTTGTGGATTTCGCCATCAATGCGATAGGCCGTGCAAACCTGAATTTCATCCAGCTCATCTAGCACATCCAGCTTAGTAATCGCGAGGCAGTCAATGCCGTTGATGCGCACTGCATAGCGCCCAACTACCGCATCGAACCAGCCGCAGCGGCGGCGGCGGCCAGTCGTCGTGCCAAATTCGGAACCCAGCTCGCATAGCTTATCCCCTAAGCCCCCTACCAATTCTGTCGGCATTGGCCCTTCACCGACGCGGGTAGTATAGGCTTTAGCCACGCCGATTACTCGGTCAATCATTGTGGGACCCACGCCAGAACCGATACAGGCTCCTCCCGCTACAGGATTCGATGAGGTGACGTAGGGATAGGTGCCGTGATCAAGGTCAAGAAGCGTGCCCTGGGCCCCTTCAAACAAAATGTTCTTGCGTTCACGAATGGCGCGGTCAATGAGTAAAGAGCTGTCGACAACGTGGGCACTTAAGCGATCGGCATAGCCCTTATATTCTTCGATCACCGCATGGGGATCTAGAGGCTCTAGACCATAGAGCTTTTCGAGAACAACATTTTTGTACTGAATCGTCCATTCAAGCTGCTCTTCCAGGCCATCCATTTCCACCAAGTCAATCATGCGGATGCCAATACGCTCAGATTTATCAGCGTAGGTTGGGCCAATACCGCGGCGAGTGGTGCCAATCTTTTTGCTGCCGCGCCGCTCTTCAGAAGCCTGGTCGAGCAAACGATGATAGGGCATCGTGACGTGAGCGGACTCAGAAATAAAGAGATTCTGAGTCGAGATGCCCAGCTCCTCCAGCATGTCCAACTCTTTAATAATTTCGTGTGGATCAACTACCGTGCCGCTGCCGATCACGCACTCAGTTTCAGAATATAAAATTCCAGAGGGAATCAGATGCAGCTTAAATATCTGACCCTGCACAACTACGGTATGACCAGCATTGACGCCGCCCTGATAGCGAACGACTACATGAGCTGACCGACTCAAGAGGTCAGTTATTTTACCTTTTCCTTCGTCGCCCCACTGGGCCCCAATCACGATAACGTTAGCCAATTTTCCAAGGTCTTCTGTTCACACAAATCGCCATTATCTCTAGTTTTTTGCAGCAATGTCAAGCTGCTATTTCAACTTGTGAACCGTGAATCAATCTTCTATGGCTAACCGCCTAACACCGCAGCACCGACTTTTGACGGAACAACTAAAAGAAACCGTAAAACTACTGGCCGTTCGCCATGCTTTGGTTGTTAAGAGGTTAAATAAATTCAGCGACAGTAAATCCAAATAAGTGCTTTTACGGTAGAACAGTAAATAACTTCTGAATTGATTTACGATTCTTTACGCTTCATTAGGTTGCTGTTCTGTTTGCTTACGTATCTTCGAGAGGTTTTATTGTGAGTCTATATGCTGAACTTCACCGCCATCTGGGCGGTTCGGTTGTTCCTAGGGTTTTGTGGCGTTATTTTCAGCGCAATCGGCCCGATGTTGCCGATCGCTTTGAGGGCTACGCTGACTTTGAGGATTTCTACACACGCCCCCGCAACACGCTGGCGGAATACCTAGAACTGCACACGCTGGTAGAAAGTGTGCAAACCCACGAGGCTCTACCTTACTTCATCTATCGCCTGATTCGCGGTGCCTATATCTTTGAAAACTTAGCGTATCTGGAACTGCGCTATACCCCCTACTTAAGAACGCCGGAACACCTGACCCAAGCTGAGCGTATCGACAAAATGGCCGAGATTGTTGAAGTCGTGGGTCGAGCCAGTCAGCAAGCTGAGTATCCGGTGGTGACGAAGCAGATTCTCTGCATGCACTCCAGGTTGCCCTATGAAGTGAATCGCGCGATCGTCGATTTAGCAACGCAATATCCCGAATATGTGTGCGCGGTGGATCTGGCCGGAGGGGATGCAAACTATCGCGATCGCCTAGATGAATATAAGACTCTCTATTTTCAAGCCCGCAGCCACGGCGTCAGCACCACCGGACACGTTTTTGAAACCCGCGACGGCTGTCACCCTGAACTGCTGCCTTACCTGATGCGCATCGGTCATGGTATTCAGATTCCTCTACAGCGCCCCGATCTCCTGCGAGAGGTGGCGGCTCGCGGTCAGTGTCTAGAAGTTTGTCCCACTACCTATTTCAAAACCGGTACGCTGGATAACATGCAGCAGCTGAAGCTCGTCTTTGAGCGCTGCTTTGACGCTGGAGTCGATATTGCCATCTGTACTGACAATGCGGGTTTGCATAACGTGCGGTTGCCCTTTGAGTACGAAAATTTGCTGACTCAGGACATTATTGGCTTTGACGAGCTACAGGCTTGTCAGGCGGCAGCCTTCCGTCATGCTTTTGCCTGGCCCCATGAGCGCCAGCCCGCGTCGGTCATTGATGCTATGCTGCGCCGCCAGCTTCCTCATTTGGTCGCTGGGGCAAGCACGGAGCCGGTCGTTCGCTCATAAACCCAGTCCCTTGAGCAGTCCGTCGCTGGTGGCTAAACAGCCTACACCGCTCAGGGATTCACAGTTCGTGGACAAATTGCTTTCGCTAAAGGGACATACTGGTTGCACAATCCTAGATAATAGATAGGTTTTGTAAATCCTTGAGGACTTACGCGCTTGACCAAAGCACAGGCGTTTCACGGCCTCTCCTCTATCGCAGCTCCTTTACCCAGGAGCCAGACGTATGGCCGACGTCTATGAGAGTCCTCTGGGTGTCGCAAATCTTGTTCATCTCACCTGCAAACAGCACTGAGCATATTATGCGTAGCTATTATTGCGGTCACTTGCGAGCCTCCCACATCGGTGAAACCGTCACCCTATTTGGCTGGGTTGATCGCCGTCGCGATCATGGGGGCGTGATTTTTGTGGACTTGCGCGATCGCACCGGCGTTGTCCAAATCGTGAGTGATCCTGAACGGACGCCGACCTCTTTTGAGATTGCTAACGATCTGCGAAATGAATATGTAATCTGCATTAAGGGAAAAGTCAGCCAGCGGCCCGCAGCCTCGCTTAATCCCAAGCTGCCGACTGGGGAAGTAGAAATTTATGCCGACGCCATCGAACTGCTTAGCGCCGTGCGCAAGCAGCTACCCTTTCAAGTGTCTACGGCAGATTCTGAGTCGGTGAAAGAAGAACTGCGGCTGCGCTATCGCTACCTTGACCTGCGCCGCGATCGCATGGCCCAAAATTTGCAGACTCGGCATCAAGTCATCAAGGCTATTCGCCGCTTTTTAGAGGATGAAGAGCACTTTACTGAGGTGGAAACGCCGATTCTGACGCGATCGACGCCAGAAGGAGCACGAGACTTTATTTTACCGTCACGGGTTAATGAAGGAGAATGGTTTGCCCTGCCCCAATCGCCCCAGCTCTTCAAACAAATTTTGATGGTGTCTGGGGTCGATCGCTACTATCAAATCGCCCGCTGCTTCCGGGACGAAGATCTGCGGGCTGATCGTCAACCCGAATTCACCCAGCTTGATATGGAGATGAGCTTTTTGAGTCAGGATGAGATTCTGGAGCTCAACGAGCGGCTTGTCTGCCACATCTTCAAAACCGTTAAGAACATTGACCTGCCGCGTCCTTTTCCGCGGTTGACCTATGCCGAAGCGATGGCTCGCTATGGCAGCGACAAACCTGACACCCGTTATGGTTTGGAACTGGTGGAAGTCTCTGATTTAGTAGCGGACTCTGGCTTTAAGGTGTTCTCGGGCGCGGTGAAATCCGGCGGCATGGTCAAGGTGCTGCCAATTCCCAATGGCAACGACGTAATTTCCAACGTGCGGATTAAGCCCGGTGGCGATTTGTTTAGAGTCGCGGCTGAGGCCGGCGCCAAGGGGCTAGCCTACATCCGCGTGCGCGAAAATGGCGAGATTGATACCATCGGAGCCATCAAAGACAATCTCACGCCCGCACAGCTACAAGAGCTGCTGAGTCGCACGCAGGCGCAAGCAGGCACGTTGCTGCTGTTTGGAGCGGGCACCAGCGATATTGTGAATGCCACGCTGGATCGGGTGCGGCAGGCGATTGCCAAAGAAATGAATTTGATTCCTGCCGATCAGCTCAATCTACTGTGGGTCACGGACTTCCCGATGTTTGAGTGGAATGCCGATGAAAAGCGGCTGGAAGCGCTACATCACCCCTTTACTGCGCCGTGTCCGGATGACATGGACGACCTGAAAACCGCACGAGCGGTGGCCTATGATCTGGTGCTCAACGGGTTTGAAATTGGGGGCGGCAGTCTGCGAATCTATCAGCCGGAGGTGCAGCGCCAGGTCTTTGAAACCATTGGCTTATCTGACGCCGAAGCCCAAGAAAAGTTTGGTTTTCTGCTGGAAGCGTTTGAGTACGGCACCCCTCCCCATGGCGGTATTGCCTATGGCCTCGACCGGCTGGTGATGCTGATTACCGGTGAAGAGTCGATTCGCGACGCGATTGCCTTCCCCAAAACGCAGCAGGCACGCTGCTTACTGACCGGTGCCCCCTCTAGCGTCAGTAACTCGCAGTTAAAAGAACTTCATGTTGCCTCCACCTATCGACCCAAATCTCAAGAAGAGGCCACAAAGGGCTAGCGCCCTGAAGCTTAGCGTTTGTCTCAGTTGGAGAGCAGGGCTTTTTATCCCATCAGATTTTTATAACTTTACGATAAGCCATACAGATTACTACAAATACATAAAGCTGAGACCAGACGCTCTCAGCTTTACGATAGGATGGCACCTATCAATATCCAAGATGAAACTAAAGAGTCTCTATGTTGATTGTTCTGTTGATTTTTGGCCTAAGTTTAGTGCCAGCCCTCATTGCCACCTGGATTAGCGTGCGCACTCGTAATCATGTGCAGGCTGAGTTTAGTCGCGCTATGGAGGCTGCCACTCGTCGAGGACTTAAGGCTACTATTCAACGCGATCGCGACCTTAACTACGTCGAAGGCATTGGGTATGTTCTGGGTGATTTCAGCTGTGAAATGAATGCGCGATCGCCTTATATTCGCTGTGCAATGAACCCCTGCGGGCCGTGCGGCGGCTGCCAATTCTATGAAGCCAAAATTGTGCGGGAAGTCATCAAAACCGTTCCCGAAACCACCAATGCCTGTCCTATTCCTCCGATGCCGGCGACTTGTCCCTTACCCGCTTTCTCTAGCATTGGCTAAGACTGGTGCTCGTAATGATGCACTCCTTCTAAGTTGAGCCCAGGCAGGACCTGGGCTTTTTTAGTGTTTAGCTTGGCAAAGTTTGTCGCAGCTGAACCAAAATGACTGGCCCAAATAGCCCAAGCTGGCAGCATCGCTTCTAAACTTCGCCTGTAGGCCCAAATTGCAGCTGTGTCATTTTGGAGTCTGACAGCGAGCATTTTCCCGAGCCTGGGGGCTTTCGATATTGCCTTACTAGCTATCAATCTCAACTGCTTTTACGTCTACGGTTTCTTGTACCGAGTCATCCTCTTGGCGAGAGACATTAGTGTCTTCAGCGGCCAGAAACTGTTGACTGAGCCACTGACTTGCTGCCGTCATCATCAGCACAATTAGAGCCACATCATCAATTTGCCCCAGCAGGGGAATCAAGTCAGGGGAAATGTCGATCGGGCTGATTAGATAGAGCAGCGATCCTAACAGCACCCATATTCCATAGCGGGGATGAGTGAGCAAGCGGCGATATCCTTGAAACAAATAGCGCATGGTCAAAGGTTCTTTTTATGAAAGCGGCCGGTCGACAATCGGACTTTTAGTCGCCAAAACGATAGTGCTTTTTGACATCTGACAGGATTTGCCAGGTGCAGCTCATTCCCGCTGGAAACCGCACGAGATCACCAGCGCCCATTTTGACAGGGGCACCATCAGCAGGAGTCACAATCATTGCACCCGCCAAAAAGTAGCAGGTCTCGGCTTCGTCATAAGTCCAAGGAAATGTGGACGCTGCTTTTGTCCAAACGGGCCAGTCAAAGACTCCTAAATCGGTCAGGCGATCTCGATCAGGCTGCTTTTCCACCGAAATTTGCGTGGTTTGAGAAAATGTCATGAGCCCACTCCATTGGCTGCCTGAGAATACCCTAACAAACCCCGGCATCATCGGACAGAAGCCGGATTATTCACTAACCGCAGCCGGTATTGCCCACCAGGCAAAAGCATAATCTTGAGCTAATTCGTCTGCCACCTGCTGACGATAAACCACTCGCAGCTTATATTGTCCTGTTTCGGGGATTTGGGTAAAGATATGCTCGACGCTATCCACTTGGCTAACGGAAGACCAGACACTATCGGCAATGTCATCATCCGCCGCCCGCATTAGATAGAGATCGAGATTATTGATCCCCCGATTATCAAACGACTCATCCAGGTCATATAGGCCATTCCCATTGGTGTCGTTCAGCACTACCAGTCGCTCCCACACCAGGGTTGCTGACAGATAGCTACCGCCCTGTAACGGCGCGTTAAACACATAATCGCGCGCTAAGGTCGCGTTCTCCGTGCGGGGTAGGGTCGGCGGTAGTGGCGATTCAGCGGTGCCAAAACTCCAGCCGATCGCCGGTACTGGTGTCGCCTCTGACCATTGGCCGCCCTGTAACTGCTGTAATGCCCGGGACGCATTGAGATGGCCCGTACCCAAATCAGCGTGCAGGGGGCGAGTTTGATCGCGGTAGGCGTCTGACTCTAGCCAAGTTTGGTTGCTCTCGTCATA
>JBCCNE010000190.1:0-8208 GCA_039026015.1 Cyanobacteria bacterium P01_C01_bin.70
GACTTCTTTGGAATCCATGCAAGACATTGGTGATATTTTGCAAAACCGCGTACTGATGGTGTCTCTGGCGGCTTGTCTCTTGGCTCAGTTTCTCAAGCTGATATTTGAGCTAATTGTGCACCGCAAAATCAATATGCGAGTCCTGGTCGAAACCGGCGGTATGCCGAGTTCTCATTCGGCGCTGGTGACGGCGCTAGCCTGCTGCATTGGTCAGACCTTAGGCTGGGCGAGTCCGGCTTTTGCGGTGACCACGGTGTTTGCCGTAATTGTCATGTATGACGCCGCTGGAGTCCGACAGGCAGCTGGTAAGCAGGCCAAAATCTTGAATCAAATTATTGATGAACTGTTTCGCGAAAAGCCGGAATTTAATGAAGACCGGCTGAAGGAACTGCTCGGACATACGCCAGTGCAGGTTATTGTCGGCTCGGTGCTGGGATTTTTTGTGTCATTCGTGGCGGCAGTGAGTTTCCAGTAAGAGAATGCTCAGCCATTAACATGTTAATGACTATGGCAGGCGGAAGGCCGCGATCGCCAAACAGGTCCATCCTGCTATCAACGCTACTCCGCCCACTGGTGCCGCCGGGTTGAGGGCTTTGATGCCCGCCAGACTAATTAGATACAGGCTGCCAGAAAAGAGCATAATGCCCACAAAGAATAGCCAGCCAGCCGCCGTCAGCCAGGGAATGGCCGCCTTCGCATTGCCTAATAGCAGCGCCACGGCTAATAGTGCCAGAGCATGGTACATCTGATAGCGAATGCCGGTGTTGAATACCGCAATTGCCCGCTCCGATAGCTGTGCCTGTAGAGCATGACTAGCAAACGCCCCCCCGGCGACCGAGAGTCCGCCCAAAATTGCAGCGATCGCAAGAAATAACGACATGATGACTGAGGATGAAGTGTCAATGCCTATAAAATAATGTGACTTAGAGTATTCCAGCCAATAATCTATCCCCAATTCTGATGAGCAGCCTGATTTTTATGATCTCAGCCTGACCAAAGCAAATGACTCAGAGTCATTCTTTAAGTGAAGTACTCTCAGTGATGAGGGATTAAGTCAGTTTGATTGGTCTAGTGCTATTTGATGCTGGCGCTGAAGGAATCGATAGCTGTCAATCAGCTGGTAATGTTCTATTGTGCTACATGACTGACCAAGTGATAGCGGGTCTAGCCTGTACTAAGGATGTAGCTCCATACCTTCGCGCGCTAGGCGCAATTGGGGACAGCGCTGGTGTAAATTGACTTCGAGATGAGCGAGGTAGTTGTCATCATGTAGGGGATTGTGATGAAACAAGATCATTTCTTTCACTTGCGTCTTGTCGGCGATCGCAATACTTTGCTCGCAAGTCTCCATGGGCAGCGTTTCCTCTGCGTGATTATGTACCGGTGCAGAGTAGGTGCCGCCATAAATTAACAGCTCTGCGTCCTGAGCCAGATAGAGCAGATTGGGGTCAGGCCTGGCGGAGGTGCTGAGACTATCGGTGGCATATACCACCGACTTGCCCTGATGATTTATCCGGAAGCCTAAAGCACCCGTTTCAGCATTAAGGGCGATGGTTTCAATGGTGATGTCTTCGCCTATGTGAATAATCTTGCCCGCTGCAATATTGTGAAACGTCATATCAGCGATCATGTGCTGAAACGGGACGAAAAAGTTGGGACGCAGCATCTGCTCAGTTAAACGCTGTTTGATAGAAGCCCCATTGGCCGCCGCTGCACCGTACACATCAAAGTGGTTTTCCTTGATGAAGGCAGGAGCAAAAAACGGAAATCCCTGGATGCGATCCCAGTGGGTATGAGTAAAAAAGATGTGGCCCGTAATCGGTTGCTGAGCACTCAAAAGCTGTTTGCCCAATACCCGTAAGCCAGTACCGCCATCAAAAATCAGGCGATGCCCGCTCATTAGGATTTCAACACAGGCCGTATTGCCCCCGTATCGCAAAGTATCGGCACCTGGCGTTGGCACACTCCCTCGCACTCCCCAAAACTTAATGGTCAAGCGATCGCCATCCGCATCAACTGTTTGCATTTGAGAAGCCTGCCCAACATCTGAAGTAGTCGCGTTGAGATCAGTCAACATTGGCGCATCTGCATCTGGCATAGGGCTACGACAAATGGAAAAGGAGGTGTGAGCACTGAGGTTAGCGACGACTGCCAATGGACAAAGCTTCTAACATCATGATGAAATTCCAAGATTACTTTTGCTAAGTATTCTGCCGCTCATCAGGATATTCAGGAAATTTTAGTCTTTTGATAGCGTCCATCGCTAAAAGCTGTTGCCCATCCTGGGCATTTGTCAGTAAGTCTCAAAAGAGTGCTAGACGATAGGGAACAGGCAAACATCGTATAGTTTGTGCCACTGTTTAGCCATCGATGGACAGCCAGTTATCACAATGTCACTCAATAGAATACCCATCCCCATAGTCCTATGAAACTTAGTGCGTCACTATTATTTGACGGCATCAATACATTGCTGTACCAAAGGCTTAACCTTATCAACGTTTTGCCAGCCTAGAATTTCAGTAACTTTTTTCTCCAAGTTTTTGTAGCTTCGGAAAAACTCCGCAATTTCATCTAGTCGGTGAGCGGCAATATCATCTAAAGATTTGACCTGGGTATACCGAGGATCTTCTGCTGGAACACAGAGAATCTTTTCATCGCGATCGCCCCCATCAATCATTTCCAACATGCCGATAGGGCGAGCGGCAATCACGCATCCAGGGAAGGTGGGCTGATCCATCAGCACCATGCCGTCTAGAGGATCGCCGTCATCTGCCAGGGTATTAGGCACAAAGCCGTAATCATAGGGGTATTGCACTGATGAAAATAGCACTCGGTCAAGAATGAGTGCTCCCATCTCTTTGTCAAATTCATACTTGTTCTTGCTGCCAGCAGGGATCTCAATCAACACGTTGATGAGCCCAGGCTCAGGCTGAGCAGGAATTCGAGATAAATCCATAAAGCGTCTCCAGATAATATATGGCGCTGATCTGGAAGCGCTGTGCAACTGCAGGATTGACGGCAGCCGCAGGGTGAGCACCCAAAATAAAATAATCAGTCAGCTAAAATCGTTCGCTACCAAATGACTATCTTACAGAGTAAGCAACACAACGCTTCGCCTAGCATTTTAGGCGAAGATGTTGCTCTACCCGTAGACCATGACCAAAATTCTCACGAATCATTCACGGGCCTGTGACAGGGGATAGCTGGGTAAAGTCGCTGGTGGTGGGTCAGCAATAGAAAAATGAGCGATCGCTAAAAGCGGCAGCATGAGTGTCAGAAGTGCAACAACTGTGCCAACAAAA
Source organism: Cyanobacteria bacterium P01_C01_bin.70 (assembly GCA_039026015.1). GTDB lineage: Bacteria > Cyanobacteriota > Cyanobacteriia > Phormidesmidales > Phormidesmidaceae > Halomicronema. The sequence continues at coordinate 3,303 of JBCCNE010000190.1, forward strand.
TTTGAGAAGCGAGTACTCGGAGGCTCTGAGGAGTTCTCAGAAGGACTGACAGATTCCATAAAGGCGAAATTGCGATACCTAAATTGAAAACGTTGTGAACAGACTCGCGCACTTTGAACTTGATTGACTGAGTATAACTAACCTAAAGCAAAAATGAGCTGGCAATAAGGCTTAGAAAATCTTTAGATTCTCTGCTAGAAATACTCAAACTAAAGTCTACGGTAGCGAACCATCACAATAGGGGTTGTGAGCTAAGCAACATAACCCACGGCAAAACGGTGAACAAAGATTAATTCAACCGTAACACCTTTCTTTCTTCACACGTAAACCGCCTTAGTACGGAAATCTTTTAGCAGCTAAAGCCCTAAATCGCTTACGAAGACTCTAGCTGCTGGCGAATGGCCCGTAGCTCTACTAAGATTGCCTTGAGAATTTCTTGGGTTGTGGTTTCTTCAGAGGGCTGTACGGTGATTGTTGGATTAAGCCCCAGCACGTCTTGGGCAAACCGCCTGACCTCGCGAGGGTGAAATAGTAGAGGATCGTCGCGATCGCGTCTAACCTCAGGATTTAGCTTGTTGGCCTCAAAGGGGAGATTCAGAATTTTAGGATCAGTGTTGGCGTAGCGATAGATTGAAGCTCGCGATCGCTTAATTTGCTTTTGGACATCGTCAACCGTTAAATAGGCATCCGGCGGCAAAGCGTCGGCGCTTGTGGGAGAAGTGTTCTCTCCTGTTATTGGCGATACAGTCGCGTCTTCTTCCATAAACTTCATCATTACAACGCGTATAGAGTCTACAAAGGAGATGCCGGAATCTCAAGTCCACTGCAGTATTTCCTGACTGGGTATACCGATTCTCCGCGATGGCGCTACAGATTAAAGCTCCCCCGCTATCGCCGCCCCCTTGGCAAAGGGGCTTTGGAGAATGTATGTGTAACCGTGATTTGAAGAATTGGTATAAAGTACACCAACCTGTCGGCAAACATAGCTTCAGGCCATTCTTGTCTCTCACTCGCTGAAGTTTAGACTTGAGTTACGGTTCCGTATTCAGATTCTGCATGAGGTTAGGAGACGAGCTAGGCCAAGTGCAGAGATTGCTGTTATACAGATTCTCCAAACTCTTGCTACACATCCTGTTCCCCGGCCCCCTTGCTCCTAAAGCTCTCCATTGCGATCTGTAGTGCTATTCCAGAGAAATGGTATTAACTGTCTCCCGCTGGTAATTGAGGAAGCGACCCATCCTCATCATCAAGATCAGGAGACGATCGACGGGCGATCGCGGCATTCCACCGCTCATCCAAAACTGCCAGCCCCGCCCCCAGCAGCTCTGCCAGAGTGCCATTGAGACGGTATAGCGCTACCGCTCCTAATACGATTGCCGCTGGAAACTGGGGCGTCAAGACGGCGAGCACAGTCGCCTCAAAGACGCCTAACCCCCCTGGTGCCCCTGGCACGACCAGTCCTAAAAGCCAGCCAAAGCTGAAGGCTCCCACCAGCGTCCACATATCACTAAAGCCCACGGGATTTAAGGCCAAAAAGCATAGGATGAAGCCCAACCCTCGAAAGACGACAAATCCCACTTCGCCCAGCAGCGGCCGCCAGGGATAGCCGCTGAGTTCAGGAATGGTGGCGGTGTTTTCTAGCTCAGCTGCCTCATGTTTGTCCGCCTGCTTCAGTTTTGCCTGCCCTAACCAGTGCAACACAGGATTGAGAATGCGCGGATGTAACGCCACCAGCACGGCTACTAAAATCACCAACTGCAGCACAGTCGACGGCAGGCTTACCAACACAATCGCCAACGCTGCGACTGACATCAGCAGCGGTTCTAGGACGACTCCGGTAATTGCAATTCCCGTGGAGGTGCCATAATCGCGTAAAAATTTGATGCGTCCGATAAAGTGCCAGATGTTACCCGGCAGGTATTTTCCTAAATTAGTTTTTAGATAGGTAATGACGGTCCAAGTCGCGGGTACTGGAGCATTAAGGGACCGCATGATGCCGTACCATACCCATCCCGACCAAATATGTGCTGCCAGGGTGCAGCCGAGGGCCAGCAGCAGCTCGGCCATCGCATAAGTCGTAAAGCGCAGGGTCAACACTTGCTGCCAGTTGACCCGCAGGCTATGCAGGATAAACGCCAGGGTCAATGCCAAAATGAACCAGCGCAGGTAGGGTTTAACCCGCTTGTAAACCGTTTTGAGGATAGGAAATAATTTTTTCATAGGGGCGATCGCGGCACAGCGAAGGGCATGATTGCGGTCAGCAACAGAGTATAGCGAAATGTGGAATGCTGGGCTTTCTGGCGAGAAGGTAGAGTCTTAACAGAATGCGTAATTTTAGAGTGCGGAGGGCAAAATTCGGAAAACCAAAAGGTGGAAACTATAAACAGAGACCTTAAGAAGATGGTCTCTCGCAAGATTAGAACCAAAATCTCAAATCATTTACCTTGCCATCTGGCTATCCCATTACATACTTCATCTCGCCACTCCAGTCCTCCGGTCCAGCTCCTTCCCAGTGCAAAAGGTTGCGTTTTCCAACATGACCCCGTCGGCCTATTCACCGACTCTACCCACCTCATCTCTCCATTCACCCCATCGGCCATCTACTCTCAGGCCTTGCGTCTGCTACTCCGTTACTAGGGATTGGTCAGCTATTGGCTTGCCCTGTGGCTGATAGCTGCGGCTAACTCGTCCGGCTCCTCGCAGTTGCTGATAATAAGTCTGGCTAATGGGATCGGCTAAATCAGTGATGGAATCGATGCCAATGCCATTGCGGCCCTGGTTGCGACCGGAACTATGGATATAGCGTCCGTCGCCAAGGTAAAGGGCGACGTGATTGGGGCGATCGCCCTGACCAAAAAACAGCAAATCGCCTGGCTGCAACTCACTCAGGTCAATGGCGTCAACAAAGTCTTCTTGCTGGTAAGAATCGCGGGGCAGACGAATGCCGGCGGCGGCAAAGGCGGTTTGCACCAAACCAGAACAGTCAAAGTTGGGGCCAACGGTGCCCCCCCAAAGATAGGTATTGGTCTGTGTCATGGCCTGGTATGCAAACTGGATGACGGCTGGCAATTGCGCCGCGATCGCTGCCGACGTCCACGGGGGTGCTTGATAGGGCGATGTTGCTGGCTGCAGGGCAGAGCTGGCTGAGGCTGGTAGCCAGCCGCAGTAATCGTCTTCGCAGAGGCAAACTAAAATTGCGGGGGCTGTGGCCGACGGCATTTTTATCACGCGCAGATGGCGACCGGCGGCGGCTTGGGTGACGAGTCCAGCACAATCGGGCGACTTAAATAGATCTAGGTCAGCGCGACAGCAATATTCTTGCTCGGTGTTTAAAGGGGCGAAATGCATTGTAGGTCAGAAAAATCTGTGAAAAAGGTTACTTTAAGCAAATATCTTGAAGGACTTTGGTGTGATTGCTCCAGTTCCAGCCGACAATAAAAGAGTATAGAAGAGTATTTTGAGGCCATTGCGAGCCATGACATCAACCTTGCCTCTCCAAACTCCAAAAATCAATTCGACCCACAAACGGCAGCTAGAGCCGTTGCAGGTGCCTGCCCGTTTGCTGCTGGGGCCAGGGCCATCGAATGCTGAACCCTCAGTGGTTGCCGCGATGAATTGTCAGCCAATTGGGCACCTAGATCCGGCCTATTTGGAGATGATGGACGAGGTGCAAGCCCTGCTGCGCTATACCTGGCAGACCAGCAATGAGTTGACGTATCCGGTTCCTGGCACGGGGTCTGCAGCGATGGAGGCCACCCTGGCCAACGTTGTAGAACCTGGCGATCGCGTGCTGGTGGGCGTTATGGGCTATTTTGGCCAGCGGTTGGTAGACATGGCCGGACGCTATGGGGCCGATGTGCGCACCCTGCATCAGGCTTGGGGGCAAGTCTTTACCTTAGACGCGATTCGCGCCGGACTTGAAGCGCACCGTCCTGCTGTGCTGGCTTTAGTTCATGCGGAAACTTCGACTGGGGCGAGGCAGCCGCTGGAAGGGGTGGGGGCGCTCTGTTGCGAATTTGACTGTCTGCTGATCGTCGATACGGTCACGAGCTTGGGTGGCGTGCCCATTTTCTTGGATGAATGGCAGGTGGATCTGGCCTATAGCTGTAGCCAAAAGGGTTTGAGCTGTCCTCCTGGCGTGTCACCCTTTACGATGGGGCCACGGGCCGTTGCCAAAATGGAGCAGCGCCAGACTAAAGTGGCCAACTGGTACCTCGACGCCGGTCTGTTGCGGCAGTATTGGAGCAGCGATCGCGTTTATCACCACACGGCTCCTATTAACCTGACGTTTGCCCTGCGGGAAGCCCTGCGACTGCTGGCTGAAGAAGGTTTAGAGGCCCGTTGGCAGCGCCACCAAGACACTGCTGAATTTTTCTGGGCAGGGTTAGAATCGCTTGGCCTCAGCTGCCATGTTGACCAAGCCCATCGTTTACCGACGCTAACCACGGTGCGGGTGCCGGATGGCGTCGATGCCAAGGCGGTCGCCCGTACCCTACTGCAAGAGCACAACATTGAAATTGGCGGCGGCTTGGGCGATCTTGCCGGTCAGGTGTGGCGCATTGGTTTGATGGGAGCCAACAGCCACCGCGATCGCGCTGAAACCCTGCTCTCGGCCCTGGCTCAAGTGCTGCATCGTTCGCGCTAGGCTGTTGCCGCTGGGAGACGGGCATGTCTTGTCAGCTCATTGAGAAGGTCGTTAGTCACACCCCTACGCAAATCGCCGCCCCTTGAGAGACTCGGCAACCTGCTTGATGCCCGTTTCGATATTGAGCCAGGCCGCATCGCGATCGCTCCAGGTCGTCACGGGCTCGCCGTTTTGGGGCAGCCAGCCCAGTTTGTTGCAGGGGGTGTTGCGCCAGTCACAGGGCCGCACAATCACGGGGATGACTACCGCTTCACCGCTGGC
>JBCCNE010000191.1:0-8204 GCA_039026015.1 Cyanobacteria bacterium P01_C01_bin.70
AATTACATTACCTGCTTTGTTGAAAAGCTGGACTATAAGCTGACGATGTTTCTCGCAGATGGCACCCCCGTCAGGGCAGAGGTGAATCTTTCCCTTAAGGAGGTCGATGATTCGTTTCTCTCTTCTGAGGCTCGCACCTATGATGAAAACCTGTTTGGTGATGCCGACACTCGCAGCGAACCAGAAGCCATTTCGGTTAGCGAAGCCAACGAATATTATCTCGAAGAACTTCGGGAATTATGTGAGTCTGGGACGGAGGCAGCTGAAGACAAAAAAGCAGAAGCCCTAGAAAACTATGACCCCGACGGTCAAGTTTCGCTGTATAAACACTCCAATAAATCTGGGGATTCTGTATCGGTGGGAGAAGGCGAATATGATAAGGGCGACTTAGGCGATGTGGGCAACAATAACGTGACCTCTTTATTCGTGCCTGCCGGATATAAACTCACGCTGTATAGGGACTCTAATTTCTCAGGAGAAACGCAAACCTTTACCGGTGAAATCTACGTCGATGATTTAGGAGACTACGGTTTCAATGACAGAGTTTCTAGCTTCAAAGTTGAAGTGATTGATTCTGCGAAAGACGCCTACGACTCGCTCATGCAAGAAGCTGAAGCGCTGGAAAGTAATTCTGCTGCGGCTTGTGAAGAGTATGCAGAACGCCAAACTTGGTACAGCTAAGAAAACCGTCATTCAAAGTCTCTATCTAGGAACGATTTACAAAGAGAGTTTTAAGGAGCCCTGTATGTCAATTCCGATAGTGGTTTTAGTGTTTTACTCTCGGTGCCAAAAGATCTGGCGACAGGCAGTCGAATCCAGCACACCCTATTCCCTATTCCCTATTCCCCCTAAACAAACGAGATGGACTTAACCAAAAGGCACAGAGCGATAGATTTGAAGCCCTAATTTGACTGACTTTCACGAAGCTTGTAAACCCCCTCTAATTTGGTTTGAATTGTGGCAACGGCAACTTACATTCCCATTCCCTATCTCGAAATTGGCGGCGAAACTGCCCCGGATGAGCTGATGAATTATATTCAGCAACTGTCGGTCGAAGAAAGCCTACATCGGCCCGCCGCCTTCACCCTCGTGCTAGAAAATCCCTATTATTCCAATGAATCGCCGTGGCGCTTTGATGAGTACTTTCCCCTTGGGCAAACCATTCGTATTGGGTTTGCCGCCAGCACCACTGCCGATGAGGAATTCAGTGAATCCAACATGAGCTATCTGCTCCAGGGAGAAATTACCGGCATCGAAAGCAGTTTTAGCGCCACGTCTCAGGCCCCCGTGATCATTCGAGGCTATGACGTTTCCCATCGGCTGCATCGGGGTCGCCACAATCGCTCTTTTCAGGACTACACCGACAGCGACATTGTGGAAGAGATTGCGGCTCAGGTCGGCATCGAAATTGGTCAGTTGGATGACAGCGGCGATCCACGCGCGTACGTGTTTCAAGAAAATCAAACCAATATGGAGTTTCTGCGTTATCGCGCCGCGCGATTGGGCTTTGAGCTTTTTGTTCGCGATGGCAAGCTCTATTTTCGCAGGCCGACGGCGGACGATCAGCTTTCGCTGGAGTGGCTCAAGGATTTTGGCAGCTTTCAAGTGCGCGTAACCACGGCAGAGCAGGTCAAACGAGTCGAAGTGCGCGCTTGGGACTATAGCAACAAGCAGGCGATCGTCTCGACGGCTCAGTCTGAGCAAACGCTCACTGAAACTGAATATGGTAAAGGCTCAGAAACAGCGGCTGACTATGGCCTCGCGAGTGACCCGCCGGCCGCCTATGTGGTCGATAAACCGGTAGAAAGCGCCAAAGAAGCGGATGCCATCGCCCAGGCGCTGTTTGATGAACTGGGTGGCGAATTCACCGTGGCGGATGCCCAAGCCGAGGGCAATCCCGATATTCGGGCTGGACGGCTAGTGACCCTAGAGGATATGGGCAAATATGACGGCGACTATTACGTTACAGAAACTCGCCATCTCTACTACAATCGCCGCTATACGACCGAGTTCACCGTGCGGGGACTCCGGGGCGGCAACTTGCTGAGAGACTTATTGCGGCAGCCACAGCTCCGACCAGGCCAAACCTTTTTAGTAGGCATCGTCACGAATAATCAAGATCCAGATGATCTGGGCCGGGTGCGGGTGCGCTTTCCTACCCTCACGCCCCAGGCCGACGGCAGCGGCCACGAGAGCAACTGGGCGCGAGTAGTGGCGCTCGGAGCTGGCAACCAGCAGGGCTTTTTCTGCCTCCCCGAAATTGACGATGAAGTGCTGGTGGGGTTTGAGCACGGTGACATTCATCGGCCTTACGTGATTGGCAGCGTCTGGAACGGTGAGGATAGTCCCCCCGATCCGGTCGAAGATGCGATCCATCGCGGCCAGGTGCGGTTGCGGACCCTGCGCACTCGGACCGGGCATCAGATGCAGTTTGTTGAAGAAGACAAAAACGCCAGTCAGGCAGGGATGACGCTAACCACCGCGAATGGCGCTCAAGTATCCCTCAATGACAGTACGGGCACGGTCACGATTCAAACTAAAAACGGTCATCGCTTAAGCTTCAGCGATAGCCAGGGGGAAATCAACATGCAGTCGCGGGGAGGACACGAAATTTCTCTGAATGACGCGATGCAGATACTCAGCATCCGCTCAACCGGCAGTTTGAACCTGCGGGCCACCACGTCTATAGATATTGAAGCGATCGGGTCAATCAACTTACGGGCGGCGATAGTTAACTCTTTCCCACCACCGAACCAGCTACTTCCCTAGCGCTGCAGCCTGGCGGCTGAGAACTAGGGGCTGTCATCATTTAGAGCCTGAACCCTTATGCTGAGAGCAGTTCAGCCCCTAGCTAGTTTTGCAGATCGGGCGCGGCAATGCCTATGCCGCAAGGATTTCGAGTTTAAATGATGACGCGCCCTAGGGGCTGTCATCATTTAGCGGTCAAGTCCTTATGGGGAAAATATTTCAGCCCTTAGCTTGTGTTGCGGCACGGGCGCGGGTGTGCTTATACCAGTTCTCTGGAATGGCACTACAGATCGGAATGGAGAGCTTTGGGAGCAAGGGGGCCGGGGAACAGGATGTGTAGCGAGAGTTTGGAGAATCTGTATTACACCCGTAGGCATTCTGGATTTAATTGATGACGCGCCCTAGGGCACAGTTTGGAAGCTGGCCGCAGTTGAGCGTTACCGACCTTGGGCAAAAAACTAGATCCGGACGATGAGTCGGGCGTTCGTAGGCGCCAAGCTGTGGGGCGGTTTTCGCAAGACTTGACCAAGGTCGAATGTGGGAGTGACTGGGTGAAGGATATACCTGTAACTGAATCCCCCTTACTTTCCTAAACCGTGGCTTCTCCTCCTCCGAATGCATCGCCCGCACATTTAGGTCGTGGGTTTGCCTATCCCCTGGGTGTGAGCCCACAAGGTGGGTTACAAATCAGCGACGGTGAGCAAAGTGTGCGCGAATCGATCTGGTTGATTTTGCGCACCCGGCCTGGAGAACGACTGCGACGGCCGAGATTCGGCTGTCGGCTCCATGAACTGGCGTTTGCACCGCTGAATCAAAAGACCCTGATCGAAATTCGACTTTATGTCGAAGAGGCGCTTAAAACCTGGGAGCGGCGAATTTTGCTGGATGAAGTGCGAGCCGAGCCCCAGGCGGAATTGGGGCGAGTCGACATCACAATCGCGTATCGACTACGAGAAGCGCATACACCAGGGAACGTTGTGTACCCGTTTTATTTACAACCCTTGGGGGAAACCGACGGTGCGTAATGGCTAAGCTGAATGGTTTTTTCCACGCTCAATAAACATCTGGAGCTTTGCGAGGCATGGAGTTTGACTTTCTACCGAATTTGCCAAAATCCGACTTGGACGATCGCAAATTTGACGATCTGGTAGAGGAATGTCTGCAACGCATCCCTCGCTATTGCCCCGAGTGGACGAACTATAATCCCAGCGATCCGGGGATGACTTTGGTAGAGCTATTCTCCTGGCTCACCGATCAGATGCTGTCTCAGTTTAACCAGGTGCCGCGCCGGCAATACGTGGCGTTTTTAGAACTGTTGGGGATTCGCCTGCAGCCCCCCACCCCGGCTCAAGTAGAGGTTACTTTTTATTTGAGCCGAACCCTAACCCAGCAGTACAGCATTCCAGCGGGCATCGAACTGGCGACCGAGCGGACCGCGACCGAGGAAGCGATTGTCTTTACGACTGACGCGCCGCTAGCCATTGGCTGTCCGCGCATCCGGCATTTATTAAGTGCGCCTCGGGCGGCAGTGCAGCCTCTAGCCCTCCGCGATCGCTTAGCCAATCGCTGGGCGCAAACCAATGAAGGGGACTGGGGCGGACCAGAGCTGGCGCTCTTTGATGAACAACCGCAACCGGGTAACTGCTTTTATTTAGTCTTTGATGAAGCGGATCCCCTCGAGGGAAACACCATCGCCCTCACGATCAAAGGCCAAGCCGCGACGCCCACCGGCATCAATCCGAATGCGCCGCCAAGACGTTGGGAAGCGTGGGATGGCGAAGCCTGGCAGCCCGTGCTAGACCGGGAAGCTGACGATGAAACCCAGGGCTTCAGTTTTCATGAGTTAGCCCGGCAGGGCAACCCTCTACAGGGGGCTGATGTGTTGCTGCACATGCCCGTGGACTGGCCGGCCGTCCAATTCACCACCTATCGCGGCCGCTGGTTACGGTGTATCTGCTTGGGGGACGATCGCGAGCGGATGGCCTACGAGGCCACTCCCCGCATTGTGGGCTTGAGCTGTCGCTCTGTGGGGGGAACAGTCAGGGCCAGCCAGTGTACACAAATTCAACGAGAGCTGCTGGGCATCAGTAATGGCAACCCGGCCCAAACCTTTACCGTTGCCTCTACGCCGGTCCTCCCTCGGTTAGATGGAGAGCACGTTGTCACGGTGGATGCCATTGGCACTCCCCGCCGCTGGCAGGAGGTCAACGATTTTGCCGAATCCGGCCCGCAGGACCTGCACTACACTCTAGACGCGCAGCAGGGCATGATCCAGTTTGGGCCTCAAGTGCGAGAGTCCAACGCGATTCGAGTGCAGAACGGGGCCCGCGATGCAGCCTTCACCGCTAACGCCAATACAGAGCCCAGTCGGACAACGCTAGAGCAACAGTATGGTGCCGTCCCCCCCCGAGGGAGTCGCATCTATATGGCGGCCTACCGCAGCGGCGGCGGGCTGAAGGGTAATGTCCAAGCTGGTACTGTCCATGTGCTCAAGACGGCGGTGCCCTATGTCACCCACGTGATCAATCGTCACACGGCTCACCATGGCTCTGACGGAGAGACTCTGGAGGAAGCCGTGATTCGGGTGCCCAAACTGCTCCGGAGCCGCGATCGCGCGGTCACTCCCGAAGACTTTGAAACCTTAACCTTGCAGGCTGGTCAGGGCGCCGTTGCCAGGGTTCGCTGTTTACCCGCAACGACTGACGGCGCCGGCACCGTCAGAATCCTCGTCGTGCCGCAGGCGGATCTGACGCCCATCGAGCAAGGTATGGGGTTAACGCCCTCGGCTTTGGATCTCACCCCCCAACTAGAACGGCAGATTCTCGAATATTTGGAAGAACATCGCCTCCTCGGGGTGCAAGTTGTCTGTGACAAGCCTGACTATACCGGCATCTCAGTGCAGGCTGAGCTCTATCTTGAATCGGCTTTTAATCATCCAGACGGTCGGGAAGATGTGCTTAGGCATTTACACAGGGCGCTGTATACCTTGTTCAATCCTATTTCCGGGGGGCTCGACGGCATGGGGTGGCCCTTTGGTCGGCCAGTTTACGTTGCCGACGTGATTGCCCTATTGCAAAAGTTTCCCCAGATTCGTCAAATCGGTGCCGTGCAGCTCTTTGAGATGCGACGTCAGGGCGATCGCTGGCAGCGTCTCCCGCCCACATCCGTCATTGACCCCGGTGCCGAAGGCACGATTTGCTCATGGTTTGACCGTCACTGCAACTCCGGCCACTCCTTGAGCTGCTGTTGATTTACTCCATCTGGTGCGACTTCGCTAACCTCCTTCCCGCTAACGCTCACCCATGACCCAAGCCCTCGACCGTCCGACCCTTGCTATTCGCTTTGCCCCCAAGGATGTGCCCATCACGCGACCTTGGGCCGAGGAGCCTTGGCGTGGCGTGGCAGTTGATGCCCCCGCCGTCGTCAATCCGCTGATGCTGCATCCGGGAGAGCCCACGGAGGCCCTCGTCACGATAGAGAACCACGGCCCGCGTCCGCTCAATATTGCCGTCACGGTCAGCGGCACCTTTCCTGCCGCGTGGTGCCAAGTCTTGCGCGATCGCAAGACGCTGGCACCAGGGGAAAAGCTCAATGCAATTTTGCTGTTTCAAATTCCCGCCGAGTATTTTGAGCAAGCTGAACGGTTCCCTGCCGGCGATCATTTAGCCCTAGAGCAGCGCGGGCGGGTGCAGTGCTTTACCCACAATGGCGATGAGCCAGAACGACTACTGCGGGTGATTGACTTTACGCTGTATCCCCGACCTCGCAGTCTTTATCTGGATTTTCTACCGAATCTTTATCGAGAGGTGGACTTTGTTGGGCGCTTACTCAAAGTCTTTGAACTCGCCTTTGAGCCCGCTGTTCAAACCTGGGACGGGCTCTGGGCCTACTTGAATCCGCGCTTAGCTCCCGAGGGCATGCTGCCTTTTTTGGCCCATTGGGTGGGCTGGCAAATTTCCCCCGATTTGAGCCTGCACCAACAGCGGGATCTGATTGCCCAAGCGTTGGAAATTTATCGCTGGCGCGGCACTCGGCGAGGGTTACGCTTGTCGCTACATCTGGCCACGGGCCTCCCGCTTGAGGGGCCTCCGGGAGAGGCACCCGCGATCGCCATTCAGGAAACCTTTGGAGCGGGGCTGGTCGTAGGCGAAACTTGCCTCGGTCCCGAGGCCATTATCGGCGGGACTAAACCCTTTCACTTCACGGTCGTGTTGCGTCAGCCAGCGAATTTAGATTTAGACGAAAGCCTAATTCGCAAAACTATCGAGCAGGAAAAACCGGCCTTTTGCACCTACGATCTAGCGATTTTGCGGGCTCCCCTCCAGCCGCCGCCCCCTCCCCAACCGCAGGCACCGCTGGTCACGCTAACTTGACCCGTTTGCCATCCTCTAAACCTTATTGTTTGCGCCTTATCCCACTGCCATGAAAGATTTCCTCAGCTCTAACTCCGCTCAGTTTGCGATTCCCTCTATCAGCCCCCTGCGCCGGTTGGCCGTGCGCAATGGCCTGCTGTTAGATGCGGAGCGTTGGCAAGTTGCGCATGATTATCACCGGCAGCGACAAAACCTGCATTACCAGGCGCTTCATCTCCCTGGTATTGTCTGCGGTTTAGAGGTGAAAGTGACTTCTTCACCGGAGGACGTAAGCGCTCGCTATCGCGATGGTCGCTGGTTGCGGGTTGATCCTGGGGTGGCCATCGATGCCCAGGGCAATCTCATTGTGGTAGACAAGCCGGTCAAGGTTCATCTGGCCTCACTCACCGAAGCGGAGCCCCATTGGGTGTATTTGGTTGTGCGATATGTTGACCCCGAGAGTCTACAGCAGCCGCCCCCCGCAGAGATCATCGCCGAATCCTTTCGCATTGACGAAAAGAAGCACACTGGCCCTTTAGATGTGGAAATTTGCCGCCTCTTGTTGCCTCCAGATGGAGCGCCGCTGGCGCCTGCGGAGAATGTTTTTCAGCCCGCGGTGGGGGAGCTTGATCTGCGCCATCGGCAGCCGGCTCAACTGCGGCCTCAAGCGACCGTCCGCGTGGCCTACGTTAAAACCGGATTAGACGCTGAAGACCAGCGCATCCACCGTAGTTTAAGTGCGCTATTAGACGCCACGATGGCCCTGTATCCGCCGTTACAGGCAGAAACCGAGGTGACGGCTATTAATCTGTCCGAGGTGCCAGACGAGCTGCTATCGGCCTCGGCAGAAGCAGCGGACAGGCTGTTGCCCGAGATGATGCAATCCGATTTGCTTTATCTCACCCATCGTCAGTGCTTGAGTCTGTCAAAAGCCGCCGCCAAGTGTCTGACCCACCAGTTAGATCGCGGTGCCGTAGTGGTGGTAGAACTGCCCAGCCGTGACGGCAACTTCGAAGAAATGAGCGCCATCATTCATGAGCTGGAAACGGCGGTTGAAGATTTGCAGGGCTCTCAGCGCTTTTCTGACTTGCGATCGCAGCTCAC
>JBCCNE010000192.1:0-8179 GCA_039026015.1 Cyanobacteria bacterium P01_C01_bin.70
CAAATCGAGGTGCTGGATCAGCTGCACGCGATCGCCAAGCGCACCGAAATCGTCACGCCTTACTCGTCCATGCTGGTTTTGGTCAATGATCGTCAGCGCGAGGCTCTGAAAGCGGCGGAAAATGATCCTGATCGCTTTGAACGTGAAGTCGAGGACGGCGAAGATATTCTGACGAATCCTGGCGATCCGCTCAATGCTTCGGTCCCAGAACCGGGTACACCGCTCGCCATCTTGTTTATTGGCAGCGTCATGGTGTGGATGGTTAGGCGGTCTAAGCGTCATCGGTTGACGCCTCGATAATCCACCTCGGCTAAAGCGGGGCGGCTACTGCTGGCGTGCCGCCGCCGTGAGGCCCGGCAAAAAGTAGGGCGGGCAATGCTCACCCTACTTGGCGTTTTGCGACGGCTTAAAATTCGTAACGGGCTCCCAACTGCAGCGAGTGAATAAAGACGGTATCGGCGTCTAAGTCCGTGTCGAACACTTCAAAACTTTGCCCCGGAATTCCCAGCAGCCGATAGCCCAGAAAGGCGTTCAAATCGTCAGTGATATCGTACCCAACGCCGCCTTTGATTTGAAAGACGAAGCTTGAGCTGGAATCATCGATGCTCAGTTCCCCTAACGACGGCACAGTGGCAGAAATGTCGTCAGCAGACACGATGGCGAGCCCGATGCCACCGCCAATGTAGGGCCGAAACCGGCTGTTGGTGGGAATGTCGTAATAGCCGTTGACCAAAAACTGCCAATTGTCGATGCTGCCATCCGTTGAGGTTTCCACATCGTTGACGGTGATGCTATCGACGCTGTTGTTGAGGTAGCCGATTTCCAACTCGACGCGGGCATCGTCGAAACGATAGCCAAACGCGCCGCTGATGCCGAAGCCCGTATCGGTGTCAATCGACGCGTCTACTGGCACATCGGTAGTGCCAATGGGGGGCAAGCCCGGTGCAGGGATAACCGGAACAGTGATATCCTCGCCATCGATATCGATATCGTAGCCGAACACCAGAGAGGGGGTGAGGGCCACATACCAGCCGGAATCTGACTGCTGGCCCGGAGTCGCTTGAGCCAACGTTGGCGAACCATCCAGTAATGTACTGGCCGAATCGGCGGGTAACCACGCCTGCCCGGTGCCCGGTTCCACGATTTCCACGACCGACAGTTCGCTAGCTTCCGTAACCGGCGCGATCGCTGCTTCCACCCAGGCCCAATCAGTCTCAACGGCAGTGGCCGCTGGCGATTGTTCAATTAAACTTGGTTGCTTTAGCGCCTCTGCCACCCGACGGGTCGCTCCGAGCGGAGCTGTGGGAACAACTGCCGCTGGGTGCTGCAGCGAGGTCCTGGGCGATCGCTCCCCGCTATTCTCCATCAGCTCCCAAGACGGCCAAGCGGACTCTGGTTTATCTAACGGCAGGGATTTTTCCGGCAGGGCTAACGCCGGCTGTATTCCCGACCCCACAGCGACAGCAGCCAACCCCCACAGGGCGATTTGAGAGCGTTTCATAGTTCCTCACACCAACGAAGACTCATCGCTTACACTCTAAACTTTGACATCAGTAAATCCCGCTTCAGCGAGTCCTCTTCGCAAAAACTTGATTCATCTGCCCTCAGTTGTTCTGAGAACTCTTAGGGCGGGAAAGTTAGCTTAGGGCTGATCTAGCTGGGACTGGCCGCTGTAAAAGCTTGGCAGTGACCGGTCAAAATAGTGCGAAGATAGAGCCGTAAAATGCTGAGCTGGGGGCGGAGTTCCTGTATTGTGCCGCCAGCGGATCTGGCCTTAGGTGAGTTCGCGCGGGCAGCACTGCAAGCGGCCATGCTGAAATTTCAGCCTCTTATCCTTTTAGATTGCGAATCCTACGATATGTACGACTGCATTATTGTTGGGGCGGGGCCCAGTGGCGGGGCAGCAGCCTATCACCTGGCCAAAGCCGGACGCTCTACGCTGCTGCTTGAACGGGCATCGCTGCCGCGCTACAAACCTTGTGGCGGTGGAGTTTCGCCGCAAGTGGCCGAGTGGTTTGACTTCGACTTTAGCCCGGCTATCTCGATCAAGGTCAGGCGGCTGCGCTGTACCTGGCAGATGCAGGACTCAGTCGATGCCGAGATTGCCGCTGATGATGCTTTGTGGATGGTGCGGCGCGATCAATTTGACTTTTTTCTAGTGCAGCAGGCCCAGCGACAAGGGGCCGAGCTGTGGCAAGCTACCAGAGCAACGGGGCTGCAGTGGCAGAGCGATCGCTGGCAGGTCGCGACCAGTCGCGGGTCGGTAGAAGCTAGGTACCTCATCGCCGCAGACGGGGGACGGGGGACCATGGCTAAGTGGTTGGGCTTTACCCGGCGGCGTCATCAATTCGCAGCGGCAATAGAAATCGAACCGCGAGTCACCATGCCTGCTGATCCGCTACTGTATCTCGAATTGGGCCTGATGCAGTACGGTTATTTGTGGAACTTTCCTAAAGCCGACGGCTGGTCCATCGGCGGCGGGGCCATGCGGATGAGCGGGTATCAGCGCCAAGATCTGCGCGCCCCCTTGGCCACCTATGCGACTCAATTTGAGGTCGAAATGGCGCAACAAAAAGCCCACGGACACCCCATCTTGGCTTGGAATGGTGATCAGCCCCTGCATACTCAAAATGCCTTGCTCGCAGGGGAAGCCGCTTGCGTGGTTGATCCCTTCACCGCTGAGGGCATTCGGCCAGCTTTGTGGAGCGGCGTCCAAGCTGCCAAGGCGATCGACCGAGCACTGGCAGGCGACCGTGACGCCCTTGAGCACTACTCTCAAATCATGAGCACCGGGTGGGGGCGCGACATGCGCTGGGCTAAACGGGTGGCCCAAATGTTTTACAAAATGCCTAACCTGGCCTTCAATCTTGGGGTCAAGCGTCCCAACGCGGCCCCCATGATGATCAAGCTGTTTAACGGCCAGGTGGGCTACGAAGAGGTGGCGAAGCGGGCACTCAATCGACTCAGCGGCGGTCTAGTTGGGGGCTAGCCAGTAGCCCGAAGTTACGGCAACAACGGCAAAGGTTTTCCTAATCCATCGTTAAAATTTGCGCTGCCCGCCTGTTCTCAGAACTGCCTTAAGAATCGCAGATCGCTGCTGTAAAGGCGGCGAATATCATCAATTTCGTGCTGCACCATCGCCAACCGCTCGACGCCCAGGCCAGCCGCAAATCCGGTGTAGACTTCCGGGTCGTAACCTACTGCCTCCAGCACATTGGGGTCAATCATGCCGCAGCCCAAAACCTCCAGCCACTGTCCTTTCCACTCGACGTCAACCTCTGCTGACGGTTCGGTAAAGGGAAAGTAGCTGGGGCGAAAGCGAATGGGAATGTCGCCAAACAGCGCATCAATAAAAGCGCGAATTGTGCCCCGTAAATCGGTAAAAGTGATGCCCCGATCCACGGCAAAAAATTCGATTTGGTGGAAAACGGCAGCGTGGGTTGCATCTACAGTATCGCGGCGATAGCAGCGCCCTGTTGCCAGCACGCGACAGGGCGGTTCGTGCTCTTTCATATAGCGAATTTGCACATTGGAGGTATGCGTACGCAGCAGATCGCCATTGGGCAAGTAAAGCGTATCCTGCATGTCGCGGGCAGGATGATCTGGCAAGAAGTTGAGCGCCTCGAAGTTGTAGTAGTCGGACTCCACTTCGGGGCCGCTGGCGACGGTGTAGCCTAGACCGACAAAAATTTCGGTGATTTGATCGATGATGCTGTTAATTGGATGTACCCGACCCTGCCTCTGGAACACACCAGGCATCGTGACATCCAGTGTTTCGGCAGTCAATTGAGCCTGAATCGCAGCATTTTGTAAATCACGCTTGCGGTCTTCTAGCTGACTTTGGATGGCCGCTTTGACTTGGTTGGCCAGCGCGCCGATGCGGGGGCGTTCATCTGGCGACAGTTTGCCCATGCCGCCAAGCACCTTGGAAACTTTGCCTTTTTTACCCAGATAATCAAGCCGAATTTTTTCCAGGGCGTCCAGATCGGCAGCCTCTGCGATCGCCGCTTCACCAGCAGACTGTAGCGTTTGCAAATCAGCTTCTAAGCTTGTAGAGGGTGGAGTCATGCTAGACATCAACGTACAAATCGACAACAGTTAATGGTCAATCCTGTGGCTCTAGAGAGTCCAACGGGCTAATCATCCTGAGTATGCTTGGCCGCCGTGCAACTGGGCTGCGGCACCAACGGCGTTGACTGGGAAGCGTGCGATCAGGAAACAATCTAACCTTAATGTATGGGGCCAGGGATTGCCTAACCAACATTTTCTCACCTAAGGGCCTAACCGTCATGGCGATCTAATAAGTGCATAAAACCTCACCCACCATCAGGACTGTCTGGATATAGAAGGCCATTTGTAATTATCCTAGGGCTGGTGTATCAGGCCCTCTGATTTTTCAGGGCTTGAGCCTGTGACGTCAAATTGCCCCCCAATTTGGCAGCTTGCTGGCAGTGATTCAGACGCCACTGCGTCAGTCACAATATCTACTTAATCACTTAACCTTAACACTGGCTACTTGATGAGATTACTGATTAGCAATGATGATGGCGTGTTTGCCGACGGTATTCGGATTCTCGCGAACACCCTGGCAGCCGCTGGCCACCAAGTCACGGTCGTCTGTCCTGATCGCGAACGGTCTGCTACTGGCCATGGCTTGACGCTGCACGACCCGATCCGCGCCGAAGCCGTCCACGGCATCTTTCACTCAGATGTTCAGGCTTGGGCCTGTTCCGGCACCCCGGCGGATTGCGTCAAGTTGGCCCTGGGGGCGCTGTTGGCCAGTCCGCCCGAGCTAGTGCTATCGGGGATTAATCAGGGCGCTAACTTGGGCACCGACGTGCTCTACTCAGGCACCGTGTCGGCGGCTATGGAAGGCGTGATTGAAGGCATTCCAGCGATCGCCCTTAGTCTGACGAGCTTTGCCCATCGAGACTTTGGCCCTGCCGCCCAATTTGCCCAACGCTTTTTAGACGCGATCGCTCAGCGTCCTCTGCCGGAGCCCATGCTGCTTAACGTCAACATTCCCGCCGTTGCCGCCGCCGACATCAAGGGCTGCGTGATTGCGCGGCAGGGCATCCGGCGCTATGTCGATTTGTTTGAAAAACGCCTCGACCCTCGGGGCAAAACTTACTATTGGCTCGCAGGAGAAGCCCTGGAGCCCATCGAACATGATGAAGACAGTTATCAAGTTTTAGCCGAAAAACTCCAGCAGCTCCCTCAGTTTGAGGCTCTAGAAACTATTCCTACCGATGTCATGGCTATTCAACAAAATTGGATTACGATGACGCCGCTACAGTACAATCTGACGTCTCCCCTAGGGATTTGCCACCTGACTGCTTGGCAAAACCAGAGCAATCGCTCAATGCTTTATCCTGATTGACCGGATAGAGTAGTGAAATGATAAAAACCCGCCCAAAGGAAAAAGCGATACGGTTTGAAACTTTGTAAAGATTCTCCACAGACTGATTCAACAGCACTAGCTTGTTGGGCAACACTTTAGGGATGAACGCCCTGTCGAAATTTTCAATACTATTAGGGCATATTAAATTACTAACGTATAGGGCATATTAAATTATCAGCGTCGGAGCAGACTTTGCAGCGACATGCCAACTCTGAAGCAAAACACTCATGTCTGATACAGAAAACCAGTTCTTGATCCGTTTTTGGGGCGTTCGTGGCAGTATTGCCTGCCCCGGATCACATACTGTTCGCTACGGCGGCAATACCGCCTGTATTGAGATGCGGGTAGGCGGCCAACTGCTCATCTTTGATGGCGGCACCGGACTGCGTGAACTTGGGCTCAAGCTACTATCCGAGATGCCGATCAACGCCACGATGTTCTTTACCCACTCCCATTGGGATCACATCCAGGGCTTTCCCTTTTTCGTTCCTGCTTTTGTGCCCGGTAATCGGTTTGATATCTACGGCTCGATCGCACCCAATGGTTCCACCATCGAGCAACGTCTCAATGACCAAATGCTGCATCCCAACTTTCCCGTGCCGCTGCAAATCATGGGGGCTGACATGAAATTCTGTGATGTTGACTTGGGCGAGGTGGTGACCCTGGACGACATCAAAATTGAGAATGCGCTGCTGAATCACCCCGGCGAAGCGATTGGCTATCGCATCACTTGGCGCGGCAAGACGGCAGCTTACGTGAGTGATACTGAGCACTTCCCAGATCGGCTGGATGAGAATGTTTTATGGCTGGCGCGGGATGCTGACGTGATGATCTATGACGCCACTTACACCGATAACGAATATCACAGCGAAAAATCTAGCAAGGTGGGTTGGGGCCATTCCACTTGGCAGGAAGCTGTCAAGGCGGCCAAAGCGGCTAATGTTAAGAAGCTTGTCATCTTTCACCACGATCCGCTACATAATGACGACTTCATGGACGAGATTGCTCAAGATACAGCCGAGCAGTTTCCTAACAGCGTCGTGGCTAGAGAGGGTATGGTCATTGACCTAATGTCTGCGCCCCAACCGGCTGTCCTCGTCTAAAGTAAACGCACTTTTGGCGACAGTTGACGAGGGCTCTGTCAAACCTGAATTTTTGAGCCCGATAATCTTCTTGGGATATCACTGAAGCGCCCTAGCGTTTGCTAACACAAACGCTAGGCCGCTTCAGAACTTGACGAACCCAACTGAAAGCATGTCCTACTCTTCAGCGGGGACGGATTAATTTTGAAAATCCCTCGGCCCTGAATAGCCAGAGGCGTCGGCTAAGGCTTCTAAAGACTGAGCGCCCACAAGCATATCGTCCTCCACTACCCAAGTCGGGAAGCCCTCTAGGCCATCAACAGAAGTGCAAAGCTGTGTCTGGGAGTTTTGGCCATCTGGGGCACATTCAACATAAGGAATGACTTTTGCTGCTGTTTCGCCAAAGAGCTGCTTTTGGTCATGACAGTGGGGGCACCAGTAAGCTCCATACATGGCCGCTCCGGTGCCTTGCAGATGTTCTGCAAGCTGTATCTCAGCTGCTCCAGATGCTGTTGTCACCCGTGGCCCCACTGCTCCCGGCGTATCGGGCTCGCCGCTTTGAGCCGTGCTGATAGGGGCATAGACAGCCAGAGTTCCCACTAGGGTGACGACCAAGACAATGACGCCGGTAAAGACCAATTGTCCAGCATCATCCCAACGGCGACCGAGTACAGTCAGCGCAAACATTGAGGCCGCAAAGACCGCTGACGTAATGCAATATAGGCAGGCTGCCTGAATCTCAAAGGCCAGCAGATACATCAGATACCCGCTAAATACGAGCATCGCGGTTGCGCCAGCGAATAACAAAATCCAGGTCTTGGACTCTAATTGACGGCGTAACTCTCGTTGTTTCTCAGACTTTAGCGCGAGCGGCGCCAATGCCATCATCGCCATGCCGAGATAACCCAAAAAGCCAAACAGGGTCAGCGGTAGTCCAAACACCTCAGCGTACGGGCTAGACAGGACGAGATCGCACCCTCCCGTTGGACAAGCCGCATCACCGCCCAGCACTTTGACCACAGTAAGGTATGCCGTGCCGCCAGCACCCATGAGAGCGATCGCTCCAATGATCCAGCGAGACCAGCGATGAATCCATAAAGGTTCCTGTCGGCGGCGTTGCATGTCGATGTCTGTCCTCTAACTCAGTCTCTGAATTTTCTAGTCTATTTTGCCTCATGACATAGACCTCTGACAGGTTAAGTTTGGCAAAATGTAAAAGCGTTGTTGGCAAATGGCCTGATGTTTTCTGGCGTATCTTAATAGGTGCTATTAAATTACCCCCCTAGGCAACCCTGGTAGGGCAGTTGTGGTGGGTCTCCCGCTGCTCGGTAGAACGGCTCATACCGGCCCCATGCCAAGGACAAATACTCGGGTTTTTCAGACTTCTGCGCCAGAGACATTGCCGACTTTTTCTAAAAAAGCATCGCGGTTAGGCAGCACTTCAAAAACGCGATCCATACTGGTCAACTCGAACAGCATTTTAACTTGCTCGTTGATTGAGCAGACATACATTTTCCTGTTGGAAGCTCTCACTTTTTTGAGAACGACCACTAAAATTCCTAATCCCGAGCTGTCCACAAACGTAATTTTTTCCAAGTCAATCAATAGCGTATCCACTCCCTCATCCAGCGCCGAGTCAACTTCTTTGCGAAAGGTCTCTGCTTGGGTGCCATCGAGAATACCAGTAGGCTCAAGA
>JBCCNE010000193.1:0-8150 GCA_039026015.1 Cyanobacteria bacterium P01_C01_bin.70
CGGGCGATTGCACCCAGACCTATGTGCCGAGTTATGATAGCAAACCTAGTGAGCGATCGCGGCCCTGCATCAAAGTCTTAAGGGTAGCTCCAGGAATTGGCGAAGCTGCCAACCCGGGCTCAAGGCAGGCAGCGAATCGGACCTTAGAGCCTCCCAGAGTTGCCGCCGCCGCCGACTGCTGACAAGAAAATCCGATTTTAGAAACATACAGATAGATATTGGGATCACCGTTATCGGCTTGACTGAGAGTAAATTGCCAGCGGCCCACTTGCCAGACTGTCTTGGTATTCGGTGAGCAAATGAGACTTCCACGATATGCTACCAACGTGGGCTCCTGATAAGTCTATGGATAAGACCGATCTCGCGTTTACCCCAGCCTTAGAACAAGCTCGTTTGATTCGTCACAAAACAGTTTCGCCATTAGAGCTGACCGAACTGTATCTGGAGCGAATTGAGCAGCTAAATCCGATTTTGGGCAGTTATTTCACGGTGATGGGGGAAGCCGCGATCGCCGATGCCCAGCAAAAAACCGAACAGTTGGCGACCACTGACCCAGCTGACCTGCCGCCATTTTTTGGCGTTCCTCTCTCAGTCAAAGACTTGAATCCCGTCGCTGGGGCACCTTGCTCCTACGGCATTTCGGCGGTCAAAAATCGCATCGCCGACCAGGATGATGGGCTGATTCCCCGTCTGCGAGAGGCAGGATTTGTCATGCTTGGCAAAACCGCAACCTCCCAGCTTGGCTCGTTTCCCTACACAGAGCCCCCGGGGTTTTTGCCCACTCGCAACCCGTGGAATCTGGATTACACTGCCGGCGGGTCAACGGGTGGAGGAGCCTCCGCCCTAGCTGCCGGTTTGTGTGCGATCGCCCACGGCTCGGACGGGGGCGGTTCCCTGCGAGGGCCTGCCTTTTGCTGTGGCCTCGTGGGCATGAAGCCGTCGCGCGGTCGAGTAAGTTTTGCCCCGGTGGGAGAGCGCCTGCACGGTATGGCAACGAATGGGCCATTGGGGCGTACCGTCGCCGACACTGCCGCCTTTTTAGATGTGCTGTCGGGCTATATCACGGGTGATCCTTACTGGTTGCCGCCTCCAGTGGATAGCTTTTGGGCAGCGACGCAGCGGCCTCCAGAAGCGCTCAAAATTGGCGTCTTTACTGGGGTGTCGCCCATCGGTGAGGCGGAGGCGGAGTGCAAGCAAGCGGTGCTCGATGCGGCCAAGCATTTGGAATCACTCGGCCATCAATTACACCCTCTGCCCCCACCCGATTTATCGGAGCTGATCGAACCGTTTACGGTCGTTTGGCAGTGCGTCTTAGCCGAAGCCAAAATCCCCTTCTTCGTCTTAGAAAAAATGAACCGCTGGCTGCAGTGGCGGGCCTGGCGCATCCGTAGCGGTCGCTATCTGCGAGCCGTTACCCAACTGCAGGTGATATCTCGTCAGATTGTGGGGCAGTTTCAGGATTACGACATTGTCCTCGCGCCGGTCTATCTCCATCCGGCGATTCAGGTGGGGGAATGGCGATCGCTTAGGTGCCACAAAATTTTGGATAACATCATCAACTGGATTGCTCCCTGTCCGCCCTTTAACGCCAGCGGTCAACCGGCGATCGCCCTGCCCACGGGCTTTACTCAGGCAGGGCTGCCATTGGGCGTTCAACTAATTGGGCGACCGGCGGCAGACGCCACCGTGTTGGCCATCGCGGCGCAGCTAGAGCAGACCTATTACCAACTGTCTGAGCGCCCCAAATTGGCCTAAGACTGCTAATACAGTGATAGGGGTAACGGCACTTTTCTGCTTGCGCTTCCTCGCGCCCCCGCCCACTATTGAATCTGGATTTTACCGTATGGATGTTCTAGTGGTTGAAGATGAACAAGAAATTGCCCATTTGATTCAGCTCTACCTGCAGAAAGAGGGGTTTACGGTGCATCTTTGCCACCACGGCGGGCAAGCCGTGTCGATGGCCCAAACAATTCAGCCCGACGTGGTCATCTTGGACTTGATGCTGCCGGGATTAGATGGCTTGGAAGTGTGCGCCCAAATTCGCCAAAAACCGGGAGATAAGGATCCTTACATTTTGATGGTGACGGCCAAGGGCGAAGAGCTTGATCGCATTATTGGCCTCTCGACCGGGGCCGACGACTATCTGGTCAAGCCCTTTAGCCCCCGCGAACTGGTGGCGCGAGTGCGGGCTTTGCTGCGCCGCAGCCTGCGTCAGGGTGGTCAATCTCCCCAGTTACAGAGTCCCCACTTTCAGATCGACCCGGAACAGCGGCAGGCCGTGCGATCGCACTCGGACGGCTCAGCCGAGTCGTTAGCCCTGACCACGTTAGAATTTGACCTATTGGCCACGTTTGTTAGCTATCCTGGTCGCGTCTGGACTCGCCCCCAACTGATTGAGAAGCTTTGGGGCGATGATTTTTACGGGGATGAACGCATCGTTGATGCCCACGTCGCCCGCCTGCGCAAGAAAGTGGAATCTGATCCGGCCCAGCCTGCCTTTATTAAAACCGTCATTGGCGTGGGCTATAAGTTTGAAGACGCCGCCGATAGCCTATGAGTAAACCGAGTCTGCGCAGCCGCCTTTTTCGCGCCCATCTCACAGTCCTGGCGATTGGCATTTTGACGCTTACCCTAGTGGGTTGGCTATATACGCCGCGAATCTTTGTCCTGCACCTGCGCCGGGTTGAAGGTCCCAACTTTCGCATCGCCCAATTTCAGGGCCAACTGGTCGAGGCCTTTCAGGTGGCCTGGGGCCGGGGCATGCTGTGGGCCGGATTATTGGGCGGCATTGCGGCTAGTTCCCTGAGCTACTGGCTGTCCCAGCGCATTATCCAGCCGCTGTTAGAGATGGAAGAAATCACCGGTTCCTTTGCGGCTGGCGATTTAGACCGCCGACTGCCTGAATATGAAATGTTAGAGCTGACTCAACTGGCCAACAGCGTCAACCATATGGCCGCCGACATCCAGAGTGTAGAGCAGCGACGACGCGACCTGGTCAGCGATCTGTCCCATGAGTTGCGCACCCCTCTGACCATTCTCAAAGGCTATTTGGAAGGATTGGCCGACGGCACTATCGAAGCTGATCCCGCCGTCTATGAGCGCCTCGCCCGAGAAACGCAGCGTCTTCAGCGCTTGGTCAACGATCTGCAGGAGCTGTCGCAGCTAGAGTCTGGCTATCTTCCGATTGCTCCTCAACCGACTGACATTGGCGAGCTGCTGAGCTATGTTGTTGCTCGGTTTGCCGATCAGCGTCTAGCTGAAGATCCAGTTGCCTTGCGGCTGAATTGCCCCCCCAACTTACCCCTTGCCCAAGCCGACGCCGAACGCATTGAACAGGTCATCGTCAATCTTTTGAACAATGCCCTGCGTCATACCCAAAAGGGAACGGTAACGGTCAACGCCTGGTCAGCCGAAAAGCAGCTTTGGGTGGCAGTTGCCGATACGGGACCGGGGATTGCCGCGGCGGATGTGCCCCACGTTTTTGATCGCTTTTGGCGGGCCGATCGCTCTCGTGATCGCGCCTCCGGCGGGACGGGCATTGGGTTGACGATTTGTCGTCGTTTGATCGAGCTGCACGGCGGGCATATTGAGGTGGCAAGCACTCTGGGAGAGGGCAGCATCTTTCGCTTTTGGTTACCCGTCGCTTCACAGACTTTCCCTCCCGCACCATCCCCACTTCCTCAAGAAACCGTGTAACCTTGTGATGGGTCTGCACGTCGAAAATACGTAGTCAATTTTCCCACCCTGATGACCATCCAGGATTCTCCGCTCAAACTATCGGACTATCGGGACGCTGGCGGCCGCCAGTCTCGTCGTCGCCAGTTTCATAAACCCGGACACAGGTTTCGAGAACGCTATCGGATTGTCAAAATTTTAGCTTCGGGCGGCTTTGGCGTAACCTATCTAGCCCAAGACGGCGGTATTCCGGGCAGCCCCCTCTGTGTTATTAAGCAGCTTTGCCCCAAGGTCAGCAACCCTTTAGCACTAGAACGGGCTAAGCGGCGCTTTCGCAAAGAGGCCAAGGTGCTGGCCAAGGTGGGCAGTCATTCGCAAATTCCTCGCCTGCTGGACTATTTCACCATCAACGACGGCTTTTATTTGGTGCAAGAATACATTCCTGGACAGGTCTTAACCCGCGAAGTGCGCCGCTCTGGCCCCCAAAGCGAGCGGGGGGTAAAACAGTTTTTACAGGAAATTTTGCCGGTACTGAAATTTATTCATCGATGCAAAATTATTCATCGCGATATTAAACCGCCTAATATTATTCGCTGCGCTGATGACGATCGCCTGGTGCTAATCGACTTCGGCGCAGTGCGCGAATGTTTGGGCGAGTTGGCAGACGGCAGCTATCAAATTCCTCTCACCCAATTTGTCGGAACACCGGGGTTTGCTCCCCCGGAGCAGCAGGCGCTGCGCCCTACCTACGCCAGCGATATTTATGCCCTGGGCATGACCTGCCTCTTTCTGCTCACCACTAAAACCCCTGTCGAGTTTGACTCTGATCCCAGAACGGGGGCAGTTTTGTGGGAGCACCTGGTCAATGTGAGCGACCACTTTGCCAGCATTTTGAATAAAATGCTTTCTCCCGATGTGGCCGATCGCTATGGGTCAGTGGAAGATTTGATGCGGGCGCTGCTGCTCGAAGATCATTTAGAAGCGTTGACCCCAGGGCTGAGCCATCAACCCCGAGCAGCTCAGGCACCGGCAGAAAACTTGAACCTGGGTTCGCTTGATAGTTATCTCACGCCGATTCAACGACAGGCGATCGCGATTCGGCGGTGGCGATCGCGGCAGCAAAAAGCCAATCCTCAGTCCTTTCCCAACACTGGATTTTCGATGAATACCAGCTCAGCTTCTCCCCATCGTAATTTTTAAAATCAGAGCACTCTAGAAAATTTATTAAAAAATAATTGATGCTTGTAGGGTGTCATACGTCCTTTTCGCACGGCTGCGCTAACGCAACGCGTAATTCATCGCAGTACGAATATTGTTATTCCTGAAGATCCCTTGGGTATATAGCGCTGTGGTTCTAGCCGGATTTGGCAACGGGTTCAGTAACGGAAATTGTCCTAGCCTCTAACCACCCTAAGATTTCTTGATTGAATACCGACGGCTCATCATCGTAAGCGCAATGGCCAGCCTGGGGCATCACCTTAAAGGTCACGAGGGAATTTAAGGGCGCAATCTGCTTGCCCCAGGACAGCGGAATCACCTGATCCACTTTTCCCCACAGGAGTAGCATCGGTACAGTCAACTGAGACACCAACTGTTTAGTTTCCGGAGTGAACTGAAGTTCGGTTCGCGATCGCACCAAATAACACAGGGTTCGGGCAGCGCCGCGATCTGTCATCGGTTTCACAAACTGTTGAACAAGTGCAGCATCCACGCGATCGCGGCGCTGATAGAGTTTGTTCAAGACGGTCCGAATCACGCCCGGACGGCGAAAAATCTGAAAAATAGGACGAATCAGCAATGGCGTTGAGAATAGGCGCTCGGCTCCCCGCGACAGCGATTCCACCCATCCCGACAGCAGTTCCTCCCGCGCTGCCGGGAGCGTCAGCAACACCAACTGGGTGGCCATTTGAGGATGCCTGACTGTGGCATTGAGGGCGACTAAAGCTCCCAGCGAGTGTCCCACCAGCACCACCGGTTGCCCAATCCACGCCTGCCAAAACGCCTGCACCTGATCACTCCACAGGTTGGCATTAAAAATCGTGGCCGCTTTTTGAGAATCGCCAAAGCCCAGCAAATCAAGCGCGTATACCGTACGGTGCTGGGCCAAATCAGCCACATTGTCGCGCCACTGCTCTAAACTGGCCCCAAATCCATGCAGCAGCAGCAGCGGTGGCAAATCCGCTCGGGGCGACGCGGCGGGTGTTACCTGATAGCGAATCCGCCAGCCGCGCCAGTACCAATATCGCTGGGCGGAGGCCATCGAGGACGAAACTGTTGATGCTGTCATGGCTGACCTCCGGCGATCGCTCACGCTTACAGTTCAGGAGATACCGTTTCTGTTGGGGGTTCTGGGATCGCCCCACTGCCGCCATTGCCATCAGTCGCTAGCAGCTGGCGGCTGACGGCATGTGGCCCAGAAACCTGAAACATCTGCTGCGGAATTCCCAAGGGAATTTGAGCCATCTCGAAGGCGATTTTTAACCGGCGGCGATATTCCCTAGCAACATCCCACTGCTTTAAGGGTTGAGTTTTAATCCAGATGCGAATGGTGGCTCCAGCATGGCTCAAATCATCGACCCCCAGCAGGAGTGGCGGTTCTAAGATGAGCGAGCCCCAAATCTCATCTCGGCGCATATTGTCGGCTTCTTGCTCAACCAAGTGCAGCGCTTGATTAATATCCGCTGTCAGTCCCACAGGAATCATTAGATCGACCCGCGACCACTCTTTCGACAAGTTTTGCACGATATTGATTTGACCGTTGGGAATGGTGATTAACTGGCCATCGGTGGCGCGCAACTGCGTAATCCGCAGGTTCATGGTTTCTACAAAGCCCGACATTTCTCCGACGGTGATGACATCTCCAACCCCATATTGGTCTTCAATCAGCACCAAGAATCCGTTGATAATGTCCTTAATCAGGCTCTGCGAAGCAAAGGAAATGGCAAAGCCAATCAGACCGGCCCCGGCCAATAAAGGAGTGACGCGCAATCCCAAGAAGCTCAGCATAATGAGTAAGGCAATGCTGACAACAATCACATCGATGATCCCTTTGATGACCTGCGAAAACGTCGATAAGCGTAAAACCAATCGCTGTGAGCGTTCCAGATGGGTCGTGGTTCGCCCTTGAAAAATGAGAAACAGGCGATCGATCCAGAGATTTGCCAGCCGAATTAAGCCGTAGGCCACCAACCCAAGGATGATAAATCTGAACGGCACGCGCATCAGATTAATGGTCAGCGGCTGCAGCCATCGCGTATAGGGAAAAAAGCCTACTACCAGCAGGCCACTACTGGCCCAAAGGATCACCTGCAGCACCTGCAGCGTTTGCCCAGCAATGGCCAAACTATTCATCTGCTGTTTGGCCAACAGCGTTGAACGAATCCGATTGACGGTGGCCTCCGGCGGTGGCATCGGATCAACATCGCCAGCCGTGGGCGGCGACTGGCCTTGCCGCAAACGCCGGCGGCGAGTCTGCAGTTTTTGGGCAAAGTGGCTGATAGCAAAGCTGCCCAACAGGGCAATCAGCAGAGTCGCCAAAGTCCATCGCACCTGCTGCCACAAAAAGTCAGGCTGTCGTTCTCGAGAGTATTGCTCTAGCGCGGTTGCCACATCATCAGAAATCTGCCGCGCTCGCAGCTCCAGACTAGTAGTGCCCCCAGCCTGAGCATCCAGATAAGTTACGGTCATCAGCATCTGGCCATTCACAGAAATGACGGGCTGGTTGCTTTCATCATCGGTCTCGTGGTCAACCGTCAGCTCATCTGGAGCGCCGATCGCCGCCCATTCTGCAGCCATCTGCTTAAGCTTAGACTCAATCTTGATTGCCCGGTCTCGGGCGCTCAGGGCGCTGGAGTCGTTGACCGGGCTGGCCACCTCAAATAACACCCGTCCGTCTAGATCAACCGCGGCCCGGTCAATGCCGTCGTCGATCTCAAATATCCTGCCCACTTCTGACGGCGTCCAGTTTTGCAGGGGGCCGATGACCGGGTTCTCCGGGGAGACGACAGGAGCCGGCTCAGCGCTCGCTGGAGGATTCTCCGAATCAGGCGTTTGCGTCCAGGCATCAGTAACAATCGCGCAACTGCAAAGGGCGATCGCCAGACTCACTAAAAGACGGCTTTTTAATGAACGACTCAGGTGCAATCGCGGACTGCTCGAATGAAACTTTGCCAAGATTCTGCCATCTCCTCACGTCCTCCCCTTACAATATCGATACAAACTGCAAATGAGTGTTACTAAAGACAGATTGCCCTATGGAAGCAATGGATTTTTTTCGCATGAGTGCAGGACGCTGGGTTTCTCAGCGCACCACCCACCATCTCGCCATGCGCCGTACCGAGTTGGGACAGCTCGAAATTACCGCAGCGGTACTGGATGCGACCGATCCTGAAGTGACTAAAATTTGCCGTATGCATAACGTTGACCCGGCGCAGGCGAGCGGCGGCATCGCAGTCAGCTGGCAAGGCTCAATGCAG
>JBCCNE010000194.1:0-8090 GCA_039026015.1 Cyanobacteria bacterium P01_C01_bin.70
CCCCAGAATTCGAAAACTCTAGGGAAATTTAGGACGCAAATCAGAAATCTACTGTAAGCAACTCAGAGGCTCCTAACTCAGCCCTCAATAGTTGCCAGCGCATACGTTGTTGAGCACGCTGTAGAAGGCACTATTGGCATCGGCGGCATCCATTGGCCTCTGATAGGTTTGAACATCGAGGGTTTGGTTATTGGCATCTAAAAATGCTGTGCGCTCGATTGAATACATCATGCCTTCGCAATTAGCAATGTAGTCAAATAAGGCAGCAGCAGTACCATTGGCCCCAGCAGGCGATCGCCGAGCCAGCAATGTAAACGTTAACTGCCCACTTCGTTGAATGGTGTCGGGGCCGAGCCACCACTGTTGAGTCACTTGACCCCCAGTACTGTCTTCAAAAGTATCTTCGTACAAATACACCCAGTCAGCATAAGGATCGTTGGCTTGGGCGATATTGATGGCCGGTTGGGAGATGGCCGGTTGAGAGATGGCCGGTTGAGAGATGGCCGGTTGGGCTGCAACTAATAGCGGAAGAGCAGCAACCGCTGCCGTAAATTGGGTTAATAACATGACAGACTCGCTCAACAAAAATTTCAACAGGGATTTTTAGGCTGCAGTCTCTATTTTTCACCAGAAGTGCCCTGCTAAGTTAACAGGCTCTTTCACAGCGTTTTTTAGAGAAACAGTCCAGTAATTTCAAGTTAATGCGGGATTGGGTATCCAGCCCGTATATTAAGTACACTTTGACGTCTGGCACATCGAATTGGCACATTCGTAATCAATCCTTTGCCAGCCACCAGTGTGGACAAGGGACTTACTAGCCTGTTCTCTTTTTACATCTTGAACTTTTAATCGCCAGGAGACTCTTGACAGCGTTCTTCTGGTTGAAGATACGGAACTTTGAGGCTGGAATCACGGTTTGCCGTTCATAGATGGGTGACAATAACGACATCTGATGCGATCGCGACGGCCATCCTCACTGTTGAGAACAAATGGTTTACGGCCTTGTAAATCCTTCGGTCGGTAGTTACTGGACTGAACGGTTTTTGCTATTGTCCTTGTCAGTGAGTATTTCGGTGCGCTGTGGTTCCACTTAAAGACGACAACCCGGTCAAAATCATCCCTTATGTGACTTATGGATTGATCGCGATTAATCTTTTGGTCTTCTTATACGAGCTGACTCTCTCGCCGATAGAGTTGATGACCTTCTTTCGGACTTGGGCGGTAGTGCCGGAGCAGCTTACAGAAACCCTGCAGTCGGGCGGAGACATCACAATATTTACGCTTCACGAATGGTTTACGTTATTTTCAGCGCAGTTTATGCACGCGGGCTTTCTGCATGTTGGCGGTAACATGCTCTACCTGTGGATTTTTGGCAACAACGTTGAAGAAGAACTCGGTCACGCCCGATTCCTGCTGTTTTATTTACTGTGCGGCACGTTGGCTACGCTGACTCAGTGGCTGTTTGGCCTGTATTCAGAAGTGCCTTCTTTGGGCGCTAGTGGAGCCATTGCTGGAGTCATGGGAGCCTACGTCTTTCGCTTTCCTGATGTGCGGATCTTGACGATTGTGCCGCTGGGATTTTTATTCCTACCGCTGCAAATTCCTGCCATGTTCTATCTTGGCATTTGGTTTTTGCAGCAGGCTGCCTATGGGCTGGCTAGCCTCAATGTGCCGGCTAACATTGGCATGGCCGAGGGCGGCATTGCTTACTGGGCTCACGCGGGTGGTTTTGTCTTTGGTGCGTTGCTAGGCCCGCTTTTAGGCTTGCTCGACAGCAAATCAGATCAGTTTTCTGCGGACGACGCTGTCTGAAGACGTTGTCTTGAAAGTGATTTACAGACTCTGTCGACATTGGTGATATCAGAGTCTTTTCACTTTTGGCCGAACATCACTCAAATCCTCTCTGAATTAGAATCTCAAGGCTTCGTTAAAATTTCCTTTGCAGATGAGCTACTAGCGGCTTAGCAGTAACGTCTGTGCCGGTTCTGGCACTAATTGACTTGACCAGATAGCTAATCAAGCTCCATATACGAATGCACCTGATTTAAAGATCAACAACGGGTGAACCTGATTAGATTCACCCGCCATCAGCTTATGTTCATGGAAATAAGGTTGGGATACGAAATATCAAAACGCCTCTCAAGATTGAGCTAGGCATTAAGCGATCGCCGCTGCATTCTCATTCTCAACCGCTCTTCTTAGAAACGTAATCAGCTCATTAGAGTCCCGAGCATCTAAGTCAGAGAGCAGCCAATGTTGCTCTTGATTCCAAGCAGATAATTGAGTACGAGCCAGCAATGCCTCACCTTGAGAGCTATTGGCTAAGCGATACCAAAATGCCATTCTCATGTTGGTGTCTAGTTCCTCATAGGCCTCAGTCAAACGAGTTGGCACCTCCTGCAAAATATCTTCTAGAGCCTGATAGCGTTCTCCACGGGGAAGCTGCTGTAATTGCTTAAGCACCGTGTGCACTCTTTGGGAGAAAAAGGCACTAGGAGTGGCAGTGTTGGAAGCTCGGTGAATCTTTTGCGCAAGATAGTTCAAAATCACTAATTGAGTATGAGCGCCGGCTTTAACAAACTGATTTACTGAAGTATTGAGCTCTGGCGCTAAATTGAGCGTTGTCATAATAAAATCCTATTTTTTACAGTGAGCAGGCAACAAAAAGCAGATCTAATTCAACGAGGCAGATCTAATTTAACGAGATTGAAAGGTGAAAGCTAGTCACAATTGGTCTTTAAGCAATTGCTTAGGCCGGCTCGGGGATCATTCCCTGCCACCTAATTAAATATTGCCCCAAACGCTTAAAAAGTGACGTGTTAAAGCCAACATTAAAGGCTGGGATCGCCCTTACTGAAAAAGCTGGGCACCATCGCCTTCTTTGTTTCCATGATCCCCAAGATTCAATTTGAATGGAGATCCTTTAGGATTTTCTTCAACTTCTGATCGCGATGCTTCCACGACGCGGGATCACCAGAGCGTTTAGTCTAACTTTGCAATTCAATAAACTACGAAGTAACTGGGGATCGAGACGTTTTAGTGTGAAAATGCTGATTTTTTGATGTGATTAAAGATACAGAGGTCTGAGACGGGTCTTAGCCATTTGAGGACATATAATGCAAGAGCAAGTTCCGAGGGGATGTTTGGGTTGAGTCCGGCAGGAACATGCAGGGGTGCCGCAAAAATAGTATTTTGTTGGAAGCTATCAGTTTGGCGAGCAGTCTAGACGTGGATGAGGCAAATACTCTGTATGTTCAGGCGCAAATCAGCACCCCTGCTAACGTACCTCAGTCAAAAAACTGAATTTGAGGGCATTCTGCATGCCGAAGGCATGTTGCGGGTAGACGGCATCATACATGGCACTGTTGAAGTGCAGGGCGACTTAGAGATCTCTTCGACTGGTTTAATTGAAGGGCCCGAGGTAAAAGCGCACAATCTAGTGGTGCATGGAGTGTTAAAGGCACGAGTCATCGTCAAAGGGAAGCTCACGCTGAGCCGCACTGCACGATTGGAGGGCGATGTTGTCGCTGGAGCTCTAGAAATTGAGCCGGGTGCCTATTACACCGGCTATATTGAAACCCGCGATGCAAAGACCTTGCCCCCCTCCCGAGACATACCAGAGCTGTACGGCACGGTAGATACGCCGCCGCTAAATCCTTAAGGCTCACTGACAAAGTAAGCGATCGCACTGGCCGCCACTAAGCCAATTAACCACAGCGGCAGCCCATTGGTCAGGTGCCACAGGTTGGGTATTCCGTCGATCAAGCTGGAGAAAAACCAGGCGATCGCAATCAAAATTGCACCCCAAAACAATCCCATTTTGTGCGGCTAAATTTAACAATGACTTCTCCAGCATAGGACTGTTAAAGGTCAACTAGCCGCTGCGGCTAGTTCAGGCGCTGGGTGAAGCAGGGCTGAAGCACCATGACACTTGAAAATCTTATCCATTACTGTGGCCTAATTTTAGGACACCGCTTCATCATGTAAATATGCCAGTAGGTTGAGATACAAAACAAATCATTTTGGGCAACCTGCATCACACACACGTGAGGGTTATGATGAATCGTTTATTTGCTGCTGTGCTCTGCCGCCCTTGGGCGATTCTTAGCGGCTGCACCTTATTCGCTGTCGCTGCTCCCGTCTTAGCTCAAACTGCTAACTCTGATCCCATTACGCTGTCTGCTTATCCCCCTGGTATGGCCAACGTGGCTGGACGCATCGTGGGTTCATATTCTCTGTCAAACATCGCCAGCACCGACCAATTTGGCAATCTCTGTGCGGGATTCGCTGACACCAATCCCGACCATATCTTGACCTTAGAAAGTGATTTCCCTAGCCTGACGGTAACCGTTGATAGCGGCCAGGATACGACGCTGCTGATTCAAGGTCCTGATGACAACTCCATTCGTTGCGGTCAAGATATTAGCCGCAGCAATGTGGATGCTCAGGTGGTCGGCAACAATTGGCGAGCAGGCACTTATCGAATTTGGGTAGGCGCTCATAATCAGGGCCAGCGATTTTCTTATTCGCTGATAGTTGAGGAATAAATCGCTCCACTGCCGCCCGCTCGCTTCCCTGAAGCGAGCGGGCAAATTAGTCCACGATCCGCTTCAAAACTGAGGTTTGCAATCTTCAGCGCCTCTCTGTTCCGTCCTTACGGCGCGGACAGGAGGCTTTTGGGCAAGCGATCTGCATTAGCGGCATTTATCAATTTGCTGCTGTGGGGTGCTGCCTGAGCACAACTTTCTAGCGGCTAATGAAGCCGGCATTTTCCAGAAATGGCAGATGGATTGGTTGCTGTCGAGACCTGTATGATCCGCCTCATGCCGAGGGCGATCGCGGTTATCCTCACCTACCTGCGGTTTCGATGGGAAGTGAGTAACGCTAGAATTGCACAGTGGATTTCTTCAGAGGCATCTCCGTGCTCAAAGCCCTGCAGGCCGACTTTCAAATTGTTTTCGAACGTGACCCCGCCGCCCGCAGTTGGTTAGAGGTATTGTTCTGTTATCCGGGTTTGCAGGCCCTTATGTTCCACCGGTTTGCCCACTGGCTTTGGAACTCAGGACTGCCCTTCTTCC
The DNA here is from genome assembly GCA_039026015.1 of Cyanobacteria bacterium P01_C01_bin.70. Classification (GTDB taxonomy): domain Bacteria; phylum Cyanobacteriota; class Cyanobacteriia; order Phormidesmidales; family Phormidesmidaceae; genus Halomicronema. Next base: position 5,079 of record JBCCNE010000194.1, read on the forward strand.
CTCGGTTGCTGTCTCACATTAGTCGTTTTGTCACGGGCATTGAGATTCACCCAGGAGCCACGATTGGGTGCGGAGTGTTTATTGACCACGGCATGGGAGTTGTCATTGGCGAAACCGCTATCGTCGGTGATTATTGCCTGATTTATCAAGGCGTCACTCTGGGAGGGACGGGGAAAGAATCGGGTAAGCGCCATCCCACCCTCGGTGAAAACGTAGTGGTTGGCGCTGGGGCCAAGGTTTTGGGCAATATTCAGATTGGTCACAACGTGCGCATTGGTGCGGGCTCGGTCGTCCTGCGTGAGGTGCCTTCAGATTGTACGGTTGTCGGCATTCCCGGTCGGGTCGTATATCGAGGTGGTGAGCGGGTGGGGCCATTGGAGCACAATCGTCTGCCCGACTCTCAAGCGCAAGTAATCCGCGTCTTAGTGGATCGGATTGAAGCTCTGGAAGATCAGCTAGAAATTATCAAGAAAGATAAGGTGAGCCAGAGAGAACTGGTCGCGATCGGTGAAAGTCGCAGTTGTCGCCTCGAAGACCGTGCCATTACTGAGTTTTTAGACGGCGCGGGAATTTAATACTCTACGTCCCAAGCTTAGAATCGCCCCACCCCGTTAGCTTCTGCGAGGAGACAAACGGCGTGTCGGTGTCACAGCTTTCTTTGTGGAGGTTTATTTAAGCAGGCTGTAGCGCTTGAGTTCGCCTTCGACTTTGGCCTTGAGTTGGGCATTAAGATCGGCGGCATCGTGAAAAATAATTTGCTGCTCTGATGGTATCTCGAAGGGGAAGTGACCGGGCAGGTCATCGCGCTCTTGTCGAGCCAGAATAATTTGTTCGGGACGCTTGCACTGGAGCGCATATCCTAGTTCGACGCAAACGCTGGCGCTGGGCAGCAGCGCCGGAGGCGTGCCTGGGAGCTGTGCAACCGAAGTGCCGTCGGCAATAAAGAGAAGAGACTTGCGAAGCTTGCGCATCAGGGGGCTGCGGCGCTTGAGTGCGCCCTCGCCGGTACGATTGGCTTCTTCGAGGGAGAGAGGCCAGCGCGATCGCCGGTTAATCTTTTCAATTAGGATCTCTAATCCTGAGCGCAATAGCGCACTGGATTCGGCATGGTCGGTTTGATAACAGAAAAAGATTGAGGGATCTTGCTGCACTAGCGATTCTTGTTTAGTGAAATAGATTTCGTGGCTGAGCAGGTCAATATTGGAAATGGCGTAGGTGCCGCTGCCTTCAATGTAGAACTCGACGGCTTCACCGGCCAAGTAGCGCTGGAACCAGTCGGCCTGACGCACATCCTCACTATCGTCTAAAAAGTCGGCTCGCAATCCTGATTTCAGCAGACTATTGCGACTCAGCCGCAGGTCTTGCGATCGCTTTTCTAGCTCCTTAGCGGGTTCGTACTGTTCCAAATACCAGGCTTTGAGCGCAATAATCGCCATAGGCGGCATCCTTTCTGAGAAAACAGGGCGAAATCAACAATTATTCGACTACTTTACGCAGCATCATTTCAAAATCAAGCGCCTAGCCTGAAATTCCCAATAGTCTTAATACCGACTCATTAGGACCGCTTTATGCAACATCTGTCAGGCGAGCCGATAAATGCCAACGGCCTATCCGAGGTTGGCTATCCCTCTAGCGAAGAGAAGCAAAAAACTGGAATGCACTTGCTAATACGAGTACATTCCAGCTCAAGGCAGAACGCGGAAAGTAGTTCTATTGTACTGTATTAATCTTCGATTTCTGTGGCCATGGCTGCAGTTGTCTGGTGGCCACTGCGACGCTGCCAAATCATCTGCACTCCTAGCAGCGCTAGTCCCAGAGCCGATATGGCAAAAACACCGGCGCCAAGGGTAATGGTGCCAAGCACTAGAGTGCGTACAGCGGCAGACAAATTGATTACGGTGACGTTGTCTGAGGTGACGGGTTTGTTGGCAAAGGATGTGGCGACGGCAGTCAGCATCTTGTAGCACAGCAGTGCAAACGTTCCGGCAATTAAGGAGCCCGTAAACGCCCGCAAAATTCGCTGGACCGAAAGCGGATTTTGGGCTGTTTGAGTGGTTGTCTCTAGTTTAGAGGGGGGTGCAGGAGTGCTCATCGGGCTCAGTGGAAAGCGATCGCCTATGACCATTATCTTGCCATAGCTCCTTTCACCGTTGTTCTACTGGGCAATAAATTGTCAGTTATCGGCGGACGATAGCCAAGGCTGAAGTGATGTGTGGCGCGGTACATAAAGGGGATGACGTGGCTGTCCGGTTTGGTTGCGGCCAAGACAATAAAGGCGATCGCAAAATGGTCTGAGCAACTTTAGAATCGCCTGATCGCGCTGCTGCAGACTTCCCCAATTGCCCCAAGCGAGGACAATTTGGCTAGCCGTGTGACAAGCCTGGAGAATGTGCTGGTCGTTGCCCGCGCCGACCGGCTGGGCGACAGTCTGCAAAATCTTGGGGGAGGCGGTGCAGTAGGCAAACAGGTTAACGACGGTGAGACGCCCAAACTGCCAGTGCTGAGCCAGGCGGATGCAGCGTCGCAGGGTCGGGTCATCTTGGTGCTGGTCGGCGCGGCTGGGATTGAGCATGATCAGAGCAATTCCAGCTTGGTCAGCATCCCATTCGCGTTTGAGCCAGTAGCGATACTGCCCGGTGGCGTCAAACTGGGCAGAACGCTGAATGTTGGCTAAGTTCATTACGGGCTCGTTACCGTTGCCCCCGCGTGCGTCAAAAAGTGCAGTCATTAGGCTGGGGATCAGCATCAGCTAGGGCGGTGGCAAAGTCGGCGGCCAGCGTAGTGGCTTGAAAACCGCTGTCCGGACTGCCCTGCATGGCTTGAGTACCGTAGCCGTTGGGATACATGTGTGCTCGCACGATAACGGTCTGATCAGGAGCGATCGCCACAGGACCGCCGGAGCGCTCGAAGGGCTGCTCATTGACGTGGCTGTGGGCCAAGATGCGACGATACAGCAGCTCACCCTCTTCGGAAATCACTTCCCACCAGTTGGCATATTGCTCGCAACCCGTA